>JAAYIZ010000331.1 GCA_012523215.1 Thermovirga sp. | reverse complement strand
GAGGTGGCTTTATTTTTTAGGCGGTGAGAAGAATGCTCCGGGTCAGGGATGTCATCGAAGGGATAGAAACCTTTGCCCCCTTCTCGTCATGTTGTGAATGGGACAACTCCGGCCTGCAGATAGGATGCCTCGATTGGGAGGTAACTCGCCTGGCGGTCTCCCTGGACTTGACCTACAGGGCTATCGACGAGGCCCTGGTCAAAGGTTGTTCCTGCATTGTCACTCATCATCCCGTGATAATCGAGCCCCTTAGAAAGATCGAGACCCGGACGCCCTTAGGGGGAAAGATACTGGCCTGCCTTGAAAACCATCTTTCCGTCATTTCGTCGCACACAAACTGGGACATAAGCCCCCTGGGGGTCAACAGGGTCCTGGCCGAACTGCTCGGCCTGGAAGGAATGTCGCCCCTGGATGATAGTGACGGCAGGGCTGGTTGGATGGGGATTTGCGGGGCCTTAGCGACTCCGGAAAAGGGTCTTGCCCTTCCTGGTATACTCCGGGAAAAGTGGGATCTTTCCTGGACCAGGAGTTATCGTATCCCTGATACTGTATCCGACCTCGCCATAGTTGGAGGGTCGGGCGGTGACCTTTGGCCGACGGCAAAAGCAAAGGGTTCGGAAGTGTTCATCACCGCCGATATGAAGTACCATCAGGTCATGGAAGCCGTCGAAGGCGGCCTTGCCGTGGTCGTAGTGGACCATGGAGAAATGGAGAGGGTTACCCTTCCTGCCCTGGGCTCCCTTCTATCCAGCGCCCTGCTGATGGAAGTCCTCCAGGTTGATGTTCAGGGCTTCGAAGCGGGAGACATCACGACAGGATGACCGTTTTTCGTTAAATCTTCAAACGGGGTGAGTATTGATGAAAAAACGCGTCTTTAGCGGCATGAGACCGACCGGGAGGCTCCATCTCGGGCATCTGGCGGGAGCCCTGTCCAACTGGATCAGGTTCCAGGATGATTATGATTGTTTTTACTGCATCGTGGACTGGCATGCCATGATGTCGGACTACTCCGATACGCGCTTCATGAAAGGAAATTGCCGCGAAGTTCTTCTGGACTGGCTCGGGGTGGGGCTTGACCCCGACAGGAGCACCATTTTCCTGCAGTCCCATGTGCCCCATCACGCTGAACTCCATCTCGTGCTTTCCATGATAACGCCCCTTGGCTGGCTCGAAAGGTGTCCTACCTACAAGGATCAGATCCTCAATATTCAGAACAAGGATCTCAGCACCTATGCTTTCCTTGGTTACCCAGTGCTAATGGCAGGGGACATACTGTTATACAAAGCTGAACTGGTACCCGTCGGGGAGGACCAGTCCGCCCATCTGGAACTTACCAGGGAAGTCGCCCGCCGTTTCAACCACTTTTTTGGGGAAGTATTCCAGGAGCCGCAGACCATCCTTACGAAGACACCCAAAATCCCGGGCACTGACGGCCGCAAGATGAGCAAGTCCTACGGGAACGCCATAAATATAGCCGACAATCCCGAGGACATCTGGGAAAAGTTGAGAACCATGGTCACCGATACCGCCAGGGAGAGGCGGAGCGACCCGGGCAACCCGGAAAAGTGTCCCGTGTGGGATCTCCACAAGGCCTTCAACAACGATATGGAGGAGAGGGAGTACATCGATCGGGGGTGTCGGACCGCCGGGATAGGTTGCATCGAATGTAAAAACGCCCTTTATTCGCAACTCATGGATATCCTGGAACCCATCCAGGCCAAGCGAAAGGCCTTTGAGTCCAATGAGGAAA
This sequence comes from Thermovirga sp., assembly GCA_012523215.1. Taxonomy (NCBI): domain Bacteria; kingdom Thermotogati; phylum Synergistota; class Synergistia; order Synergistales; family Thermovirgaceae; genus Thermovirga; species Thermovirga sp. The sequence continues at coordinate 388 of JAAYIZ010000331.1, read as the reverse complement.
ATTTGCTCGAGGTTTTGAGGAAGGGAGCGAGGAAAGCCGAGGAAGTTGCGGAAGTGACCATAGCAGAGGTAATAGAAGCTATCGGTTTTATAAAGAGATAAAAAATGAGTCCCTCCCCTGGAAAGAGCCTGAATGGAACTCGATGTAGAACTTGAGGGTTTTTCGGGACCGCTCGATGTCCTCTGTCACCTCGTGGAATCGGGTGGCATAAGCGCCGCCGGGATAAGCGTCAGCGAATTGATCAGAGTATACTCCGATTTTCTGATTAAGAACGAAAGGGCGACTATCAACGAGATGGCCGCCTTTTTCTCCCTTACAGCCCGGCTTTTGCTAGGAAAACTAAAAGCCCTTCTTCCCTCCCTGCCCGGAGCCGAGCAGAACGAAGCCG
>JAAYIZ010000330.1 GCA_012523215.1 Thermovirga sp. | reverse complement strand
CGAGAATATCCCGGAGTGGGCTTCCCTCGAGGCCGGCCAATGGAAGGGGCTTGACGATTTCGACCTCCTCGCGAAAGCGGAAAGAGCCTGTGGAAAATCCGTGGAAATCGTAAGGGTTCGGATGCCCTTCTCCATCTGGGGCCTGCATGTCGCCCGGGGGCAAAGGGCCAGGATCTACGTCAACGGCCTCCTACCGGAATTATGGAGGCGTTTCGCCGTCTTCCACGAGATATACCATCTCACCCATCACGCCAAGGGCGAAGACTTCTGGTCCCATACCGCCACCCCGATGACGAGTTTTGAATACCAGGCGGACCTTTTCGCCTGGGCCGCCATAATCGACGAGTGGATCGAGGGTGCTTCCTGGTGAATCGCGCCCCTTTTTTCCTCCCCATGAGGGACTGCCCCAACCGGTGCGTTTACTGCGACCAGCGGGCCATAACGGGCCATGGGAGTTCCCCGGGCCCCGCCGACGTGGAGGATGCCCTCCGGGGGATCTCAGAACCCACCGAAGTCTGCTTCTTCGGCGGGAGCTTCACCTGCCAGCCGCTGGATCGACAGGAGGAATACCTCGAGGCGGTCCTGTCGGCCCCCGCCCCGGTCAGCGTGAGGATCTCCACTCACCCACTCTGCATCACCCCGGAGGTACTCACCTTCCTTTCCCGTTTTCCCGTCAAAATCATCGAACTAGGGGTGACCTCTCTCGAGGACGACGTGTTAAAAGCGTGCAACCGGGGGTACACCGGGGCTGCGGTCCTGGAAAAGATCTCCCTGGTAACCGCCCATCCTGGCTTCATCCCCGGGGTCCAACTCATGACAGGACTTCCCGGACAGGATCCGCCATCGTCGCTGGAAGACCTGGGGCGTCTTGCCGGTGTGAAGGGCGCCGGCCCCATGCAGATCAGGATATACCCCTGCCTGGTCCTGAAGGATACCCCGCTGGAAAAGCTGTACCTCTCCGGCGCATACACTCCGCCCGGCGTCGAGGAGAGCGCCCGCTGGGCGGGCAGGATGATAAAGTTCACCCGGGAGTCGGGTTTTGAACTGCTCCGGGTGGGCCTCCAGGAGACAGTTTCCCTCTCCTGCGGGGTGGTGGCGGGGCCTCACCACCCCGCGCTCGGCGAATTGGCCCGTTCCTTCGCCCTCGCGCTTTCCCTGGTCGAGGACCGTCACCGGGGACCATGGCAGATTCCCCTCAGATCCCGGTCGCTCCTGTCGGGACACGGCGAATGGGGTTTCAAAGAACTGGCGAACCTTTCCGGCATGACCTTCGACGAGGTGAAAAACCTCGTACAGTTAACCCCGTGATCCCGCCGAAAGGGCATTTGCCACGACCCAAGATATTGCCTACAATGCTTTGAGCTTTTTATCGCGGAGGAATTTATGGCCCTTCTGAAAAGAAATGTCGACATGGGAGCCGGGAGTGTTGCCGGGACCCTCTGGCAACTGGCGTTGCCTTCAATGTTTTCCATGCTCTTTCATACCCTGTTCCACCTGGTGGATACCGTCTTCGTGTCGTGGCTGGGGGAATCCTCCCTCGCCGCCATGTCGCTCACCTTCCCGCTCATGTTCGTGATCTTCGCCCTGGTGAACGGCATGGCCGTCGGAACTACGGCCAGGATGAGCAACTCCCTGGGCCGTGGACAGGTAGAAGAGGCTCACGGTTACGCAGACTCGGCGCTTATCCTTGTCCTGATCCTCACCACGCCGGCCCTTCCCCTGCTTTTCCGCCCATCGTCGAATGTCTTCTTCTCCCTCCTCGGCGGTTCCGGCGATGTTCTCTCCGAGAGTTACCGCT
>JAAYIZ010000329.1 GCA_012523215.1 Thermovirga sp. | reverse complement strand
GAATGCATTTCAGGGTCCCGCTTCTTCTCTTTGTTCTTCGTCGAAGACGGGGCGTTGATGATGGTGGCGTCGACGATGGTACCCTCGGAGAGCTTCAGTCCTCTGGATTCAAGATGGGCGTTGACCTCCCTGAAGATCCTCTCACCAAGGTCATGGGCCTCGAGAAGGTGGCGGAACTTGCAGATCGTCCTTTCGTCCGGTACTCCCCTCGTTGCCGAGGTCTATCCCAACAAATCAACCCATGGATCCCATATCGTAGAGAGCTTCTTCGGCTCCGGGGTCGCTGAGGTTGAAGTGAACTCTGCAGGAAATGGATCCGAAGCATCCGTTCCAGCCCTAAGGGAGGTCTGCCCCTTCCTGCTTGGGGTAGTAGGGTTCTATGAGGGCGCAGAGTTCCTTCCAGGGGACGACCTGTTCCATCTCGGCCAGAAACTGCTCTCTCCTTGTGGGTTTTTTGTACTTCTCGAAGGTCACGGCGTTGGCAAGGCTCTTCATGCGGGATCAGCTCCCTCAGAGGGTGGTATGGTCGTACAGAAGGCTGGAATGGACAAACCAAGGCTGTCACAACCATACTTTACTAGGTCAAGGTCCGTTTCCAGAGGACTTTTTCAGAGATTGCTTTACTGAGGGGTTTGGGTCCCATCCGCCAAAGAAGACCGCAATCGGAAGTCTACACTCTGGGTGGAATGTTGTAAGGCTTAGTGATGTTGCGAATGTGGCCTACGGCATCACACTAAATTCGAAACGAAGTGTGCTGCCACTGAAAAAGCCATATCTCCGAGTAGCCAATGTTCAACGAGATTCATTTAATTTGAATGATGCCAATCTCATTGGCTGGACTGAAAAGGAAGCCGAACAGTACAGACTGAAACAGGGCGACATTCTTGTGCTGGAAGAACACGCCGACGTGAACAAGATCGGCAGAGCATCTCTATGAAGAAACAACATCGACGGGTGCTTACACCGAAATCAGCTATTACGCGTTCGATGTGGTGACCCACTTATCCTTAAGTTTGCACTTGTTTGACTAAACAGTCTAAAAGGACGTTCTTACTTCCACAGAACTGGCCAAAGCACAAGTGGGCTTAATACAATTAATTCAACGATTCAGCGACTGCTGGAGTACATCGAAAAATTGCACGAATTGAGGAATCAATCGGTTCGGAAGTTTGTGCCCCCGAATATAGAAGGAATCGTCTGTTTTTAACGAAGAAAACACTGTCGAACAGATGGCGAGAAGAAGTTTGAAGGGTGAGGTGTGAACAGATGTACTTCAACTACGAAGATACTGTCGAGCAAATGGTGCTTGATGCACTTTGTGTCGGCGTGTCTTCAAACATGGCCGCCAAAAAGCTCGTCAGCTATCGCGACGGGAACAATGATAAGGAGCGCCTCAATGAAGTTTGAGTCCTTCAAATCCGGTAGTTGGAAACAACAGTACCAATACAAGAGTTTCCAGCCGACACGGATCAATCAGGAATGGTCCTGGGATGACCCCCGGATTAACGTGCTGCTGGAAAAAGCCAACAAAGCCCTGGGAGAGTTGAACGCCTTCTCGCTGATCGTGCCAGATGTGGACCTTTTCATTCACATGCACATCATCAAAGAGGCCAACACCTCCAGCCGTATCGAGGGCACTCGTACTGATATGGACGAGGCCGTACTCGATGAGGCGGCTATTCGCCCTGAACGCCGTGATGATTGGCGCGAGGTACGCAACTACGTGCAAGCCATGAATAGCGCTATTGAAGAACTGCAGCGGCTGCCCCTGTCCATGCGCTTGCTTCGCAAGACCCATGAGATACTTTTGAGCGGGGCTAGGGGGGAGCGCAAGGCTCCCGGTGAATTTCGGCGTAGCCAGAATTGGATTGGTGGCGCTTCTCTATCTGATGCGGCTTTTATCCCACCCCATCATGACGATCTTCCTGACCTGCTGACAGATCTTGAAGCCTTCTGGCATAATGACAGCATTCAGGTTCCCCACCTGGTACGATGCGCCCTCAGCCACTACCAGTTTGAAACCATTCATCCCTTTCTGGATGGCAATGGCCGTATCGGCCGCCTGCTCATCACTCTGTACCTGGTCAGTCACGGTCTGCTGAACAAGCCTTCTCTCTACCTTTCCGCCCATCTGGAGAAGCATCGGGGAGCCTATTACGATGCCCTGACACGGGTTCGGGAGTCACATGATATTGGCCAATGGATACGTTTTTTTCTCCAGGCTGTGATTGAAACTGCTGAAAACGGGAAGCAGACCTTTCAACGTATTTTGATCTTGCGTCAGGAGGTGGATGCTCAAATCGTGACTTTGGGACGCCGGGCGGAAAATGGTCACATCTTGGTGCGTCATCTCTATCAGGAGCCAGCGGTGAACGTAAATCAGGTGGCAGATATGCTGGGGATTAAATATTATGCGGCTAATCAGTTGGTGGGAGCCTTGGTTGACCTTGGCATTCTAGAAGAAATGACAGGCTGGCAACGAAACAGACTTTTTGTCTTCCGCAGGTATCTTAATGTTTTTCGTGATGAAAATAAAATATAAAAGTTCTTATTATGTTTTTATGCTATAAACACACAATAAAATTCGCTTATTCTGTTTTCTACATCACAAGGCATCACCGTAGAGAAAGTGTTCGGTAAAGGAATGTGACCTGCTTTAACGAAGAAAACACTATCGAACATGGTTGCTGAAGAACAAGCAGACTATTCAAAGATGACGCAGATTCACGCCGATGAAAATCTGCAAAATAATCTACGCCCATCTGTAAAATCTGCGGACAAAATCTCCTGACGTTTTGTTTCTGCCGAAAACCCACCCCGTCAGAACTCCGATGTGCTGCAGGAGGATCAGTGCAATTAGCTGGTTGGAATGGTCTAAGATGAAGGTATTGTAAAACGCGGTGAAATAAGTCCACCCTCGCGCAGCTTAAGAGCCGGCGGCGCGCTACTTGAGAGCCACTTGGCGCGCCTGTAGAGTGAGGTACTCCCTACTCACTGGACCACTGGGTGGCAAAAATAAGGTGATCGGTCCGGTGGTTTGTTGGCCCTTTTCCCGTTTCAAGATGCATTGGTTCTTCTGTTTCCGTTTCCTTAGTAGTTGACCAGTTTCCCTGCACCTTGACCTGAGTATACTTCCGAAGGCGTCATGTAGCCCAGACCATGGTGCGGCCTTTCTTCGTTGTAGTGGACGAAGAACTCTCCAAGGTTCGTCCTTGCCTCAAGCGGATTGCAGTACTCCTTAAGGTAGACCTCTCCGTACTTGACGGTTCTCCACAGTCTTTCCACGAAGACATTATCCAGGGCCCTGCCTCTGCCATCCATGCTGATATCGATCCCGTTATCCTTCAGGATGTCCGTGAAATCCTTGCTCGTGTACTGGGAGCCCTGGTCAGTGTTGAAGATCTCAGGCTTCCCATATCTCTTAAGCGCTTCTTTCAGAGCGCTTGCGCAAAAACTCGTATCCAGGGTGTTCGAAAGCTCCCAGGACAGGACCTTGCGGCTGAGCCAGTCCATTATGACCGTGAGATAAAGGAAGCCCTTGCCCATGCGCACATACGTGATATCCGAGCACCAGACCTGGTTGGTCGTTTTATGTCAAGGTTCCTCAAGAGGTACGTGTAGATACGGTGTTCAGGGTTGCCCTTGCTGAGTCTGGGCTTCAGGTAGATCGCTTCAAGTCCCATGAGACGGAGTAGTCTTCTAACCCGTTTCAGGTTGACCCGGATCTCTTTTCTTTGAAGCCAGAACTTCATGCGCTTTACTCCCCAGATGGGGTGCTTCCTGTACTGCCTGTCCATAAGATCCATCAAATACAGGTTCTCACACGTTTCTTCGCCATTTCCTTTTCTCTTTACGTAGATGCCGGAGCGGTTTAGTCCCAAAAGCTCGCACTGCCGACGCGAGTTTTACTTCTCCGGGTTCCAGGGCATCTCTGAGCTTTGAGACGGATCTAACAGAGCTCCTCAGATTTTCTTTTCAACCAGTCGACCTCGTATTTCAACTGGCCGATCTGGCGGCGAAGTTCCGATTCTCGCTTCTTCAGGGTCTCCGTTTCGTCATCCTTTTTCTTCGAGAAGACCTCGGGAAGATTCTTGAGGAAGGTCTTCTTCCATTGGATTATCTGGTTTGGATGAATGCCGTACTTAGAGCCTATTTCCGCCAGTGTGCCCTGTTCCCGAAGAGCTTCAAGTACTACTTCGGCCTTGAATGCCGCATCGTATCTCTTTCTCATGGCTGTATCGGTGCCCTCCCCGAATTTGTTACACCGGGGTTATCCTATCACCTTAGACCCTGGTCCAGTTTTCGGGGAGTAGCTCAGTCAGCATATGCCTGCAGGCGGCCTGTCCTTTGGCTTGGAGACGCGGGCCGGCAGTATTACGGTTCAGTAGTAGGCCGTCATCTCCTGATACGTTATGTTCAGATCTGACTCATAGAAGTTCGCTCGCTTCACGCCGAGCTTCAGGTTGTCCGGTACGAGAGCCTTGAGGACGCCGCCCAGGTACTGAAAGGCGTGTACATGGCCGGGGGGGGAGATCCAGGAGGGCAGCTTCTCGGCGCGGAACGGCTCGGCGTAGTAGTCGAAGTCCGGCATCCTGAAAGAAGCGTCCCGCGACGGATAGGCCCGTCGTCAGTGTTGATCTCCCCCTTGGGAAGGCCTTGCTGGAGGTACAGCGACACCGTATTCCTTGAAACCTTGTGCATTGCCGCAACTTTGCGCTGGCTTAGGCCGCTGTGGACGGCCGAAGGATGGTTAGAAACTCTGACAACTTGATCCCTCCTGAGATGAATTCTGCCCTGCGGCAGTAATTCGATCTTACAGGCAGGAGTTTGAAATAGCCGGCTCTGTCCCGCCGCGGCGGGTGGCTCTTCAGGTGCGTGCCATGTGGATCTCTCAGAGCGCGCCAGTGGATCTTAAGTTCCGCGCGGGTGGCTCATTTCGGTCGCGTTTTGCGGGCGTCTACCCTGACGTGTCCCTTAAGGAAGCCAGGCAGAAGCGGGACGAGATCAAGATCCAGATCTCCAGGGTCGGCAGCCCTTTCGTTGAATCTCCCAGGGGACTTTCCAGTCCGTTGCCCTTGATTGATTTTCGAAGAAGGCCAAACCGGGCCGTGAGGAAAGCCACAGCAGGAGGGTAATAGGGCGACTTCGGAAGTATGTTTTCCCTGCTATTCAGAAGCATAAATTTCGGCGACCGCCCCATGAGCGACGGCACGATGGCCGTAGCGCTCAGGAGACTGGGGTTCAGCCAGGGAGAGATCACGCCCCACGGCTTCAGGGCAATGGGCGCCACGATCCTCAACGAGTTGGGGTGGCCGGCCGAAGCGATAGAGCGGTGACTGGCCCATGCTGGGAGGTCCGCTGTCCGGGCGGCCTATGTTCACGCTGAATATCCCGATGTCCGGAGAAAGATGATGCAGGCGTGGGCGGATTGGTTGGACTCTTAATAAATTGAAAATGTTGACTTGGTATTCCTATAAAGGATAACATATCAAAAGGGAGGTGAAGAAGATGATTCCTTATAGAGAACAAAAAATTGAGAATGCAATCGCCTATTTT
>JAAYIZ010000328.1 GCA_012523215.1 Thermovirga sp. | reverse complement strand
GGCTTATTATCGCCGGCGATGTGCTCAAAGCGGGTCTTGCCGCCAGCAGCGGAGGGGCCGACGCGGCCTATATCCCCTTGAGCATCGCGATAAAGCTCGAGGGGTCGTGGGCAAAAGTGCCGATGCCTCCTCAGCGACTCTTTGGAGGGGTGGTAAAAGGCGGAAGTACCGAAAGAGCCCTGTTATTTTTTGATTTTCTGTTCACATCGGCCGCTGAGGGTCTGTTCAGGGAAGCAGGGTTCGAGCCGGTTACGAACTGATCGGCCATAAAGATGGAACGGGCCCTCCTTATCAGCCTGAAAGTGCTGGTCATCGATGTCCCCCTGCTGGCCCTGCTCGGGGGGGGCCTGGGGTGGCTTTTGGCAAGGAAGGTGTTCCATGGACGGGAAGCGCTTTCCCTCCTGGTTCAACTTCCGATAATCCTGCCGCCCTCGGTGCTGGGGCTCTACCTTCTCCTCGTTCTGGGGCGGATTGATTTTTTCCGGGAGGCGGGATTCCTCTTCGCTTTCCCGGCGGCTGTTCTTGGAGCGCTTTTGCCGTCGTTGCCGATCATGGTACAGGCATCGAGGGCGGCCTTCGCCGGGGTGGACAGGGAGTTGGAGGAGGCGGCCCTGACCCTGGGCAGGGGGCCCGGGGAGGTTTTCCTCCGTATCACCCTCCCCTTGGCCAGGAGGACTCTACTGGTAGGGCTGGCCCTTTCCTCCGCCAGGGCCCTCGGCGATTTCGGGGTCACCCTTATGGTGGCGGGCAACATCCCGGGGAGGACCCAGACATTGCCTCTTTATATCTACGGCCAGGTAGAATCCCTCAACTTCGCCAAGGCTCACTTCGCAGCCCTCCTCCTGGTGGCCGTCGGTATTGTCAGCCTTTACGCCGTGAGGAAACTGGAGGCCGATGGCCATGAAAACCTGTCTTGAAGCCGAGATCAGGGAGAAATTGGGTGACTTCCAACTCGATGTTTCCTTCGACCTTGGAAGGGAGATAGGGGTCCTTTTCGGACCGAGCGGGTCGGGGAAAAGCCTTACCCTTCTGAATCTCGCCGGGTTGAGGTCTCCCGCGGAGGGGCGGATCGCCCTGGCAGGGCGGGTCATCATGGATACACGAACCAGGGTCTGGACCCCACCGCAAAAGAGAAGGATGGCCCTCCTGTTCCAGAACCTGGCCCTCTTCCCCCACATGACGGCCCTGGAGAACGTCCTCTTTGGATGCCCCGGCGGCACGACGACGGAAAGGCTGGCCAAGGCCAGAACATGGCTCGCGAGGGTGAGGCTGGAGGCCTTTGAAAGGCGTTATCCAGGCCAACTATCGGGCGGGCAACAGCAGAGGGTAGCCATCGCCAGGGCAATGGCCACGGATCCCGAGATGCTCCTCCTGGATGAACCTTTCAGTTCCCTGGACGGGCCACTGAGGAGAAATCTTAGGCGTGAGCTACGGGGCCTGCAGGCCGAAACGGATATCCCGATCCTTTACGTGACCCACCAGGTGGAGGATATCTGTGCGCTGGGGGATAAGGTCCTTTTTATAGAGAAGGGAAAATTATCCGGATCTCTCCTGGTCGATGAAATTCTCGAGGGTCCGGGCCGCATCTCTTTCTGGAGAATGATGGGATGGGGCAATATCCTGGAGGGGGAAGTCAAGGTCGGCGGTAAGGGTCGCCACTGCTTCAGCTGGGGTCAGGGAGAGTTGGCTCTGAAGGGGTCTCCCCGACTCGGGGGGGCCATCGCCTTTGTCAGCCCGGAAAAGGTGCGCTTCATCGATCCCAGGCTGCCGGTAGATGCCGAACTGGCCGATAACGTTTTCACGGGGAAGGTCGATGAGACTCTCATGGAGGGAGGCACTTTGCGCATGCACTTATTGACCGACCGTGGTCCATGGCAGATAGAAAAGAGGAACAGGGACGTTCCCCACAACTTGTTGCGGCCTGGCGGCATGGTGGATTTCGCGGTTCCGCCGGGATCGATAGAGTTGATCTATTTCAAAGGCGAAAAGGAGGAGATCAGCCTTGGACAGGGATCTGCTGAATCTCATTCATGATGAACTCCAGGAGGGGCGGTTCGGAGTCCTCTGCACCGTGACCGGTTCCGAGGGGTCGACCCCGAGGGAGCTTGGTGCTTCTATGTGGGTCCGCCCTGACGGATCCATTGCAGGAACCATCGGTGGCGGGATCCTGGAGTACGAAGTGATAAAAAAAGCCACCGCGCTTCTGGGCGCGCGATCGGGGCCCGCTATTCACAGGGCTCGGCTGAGGGAAGAGGAAAGCGACGGCGAGTCCGTGTGCGGAGGCGATATGATCGTCCTGATGGAACCCCTGGGAGTGGAGGCTGAAGTGGTGGTCTTCGGCGCCGGCCATGTCGGCAAGGCCCTTGCCGAAGCCGCCAGTGCGGCGGGTTTCTCCGTGACCGTCTGGGACGAAAGGGAGGATTACGCCAATGCCGGAGAGATACCCTTTGGGAGGGTAATAGCCTGCCCCTTGGGGGAAGTATTTGAAAGGGGGCTTGAACTGGACGATAGGTCCTATGTGGTCGTGGCGACCCGCGGTCACTCCCTCGATGCGGAAGTGCTCCGCCTGCTGGAGGGCAGGCCGATGGCTTATTTGGGACTGATGGGGTCGCGGAAGAAAATAGCCCATGTCAGGAAGAGCCTCATGGAACGGGGAGTATCGGAGGAATACCTCGACCGGGTTTTCCAACCGGTGGGACTTCCTCTCAGGGCCGAAACCCCGGGTGAGATAGCCGCATCCATCATCTCCGAGATCATTGCCGTTCATCGGGGCGGAGACATCGAAACCCTCAGGAGCCCTTATGCAAAGGAATCCGGACCGTTCTTCCCCAACCGGTTTCCCGGCAACGAGGGAGGCGGAGACTAGATCATGGACCGCAGGGTTATACCCATAGAAGAGGCCCTGGGAATGCCCCTTGCCCATGACTTGACCATGATCGACCCCAAAGGGGGGACCAAGGGGGCGCGGTTCAGGAGAGGGCATATTCTGCAGCCGGAAGATCTTCCCGTTATGAGGATGATGGGAAGACGGAACCTGTCCGTGATCGTCCTGGAACCCGATGAGGTGCACGAGGATGAGGCTGCCCTGGATCTCGCCAAGGCGCTGGCGGGAGATGGGCTCAAGATTACCGGCCCTGAAGAGGGAAGGTGCAGGCTCGTTTCGCTGGGTCGAGGCATTCTGCACTTCGACCCCGAAGGGGTGAGAAGGGTTAACCGCGACAGGGAGTGGTCCTTCGCCTGTTGCCCCTGTAACTCGGTGATCGAGGCCGGAAGTGTGGCGGCGGCCTTCAGGATTCTCCCCCTTTGCCTGAAAAGGGATTCATTGGAAAGGGCCGTCAAGGCGGCGTCACCCTTTTCGGTTATACCCTTCACTCCCATGAAGGTCGGCCTTGTTTCGACGGGGCAGGAGATTCTCGAGGGCTTGATCGAGGATAGGTTCCGCGAAAAACTGGAGAGGAAGCTCCTGGAACTGGGAGGCAGTTTTTCCGGCCAGAAAATCTGCGGCGACCGCGCGGCGGATATCGCCCTCGCTATAGATGACCTGCTGGAGGTAGGGTCCGACATCGTGATCTGCACCGGCGGGATGAGCGTCGATGCCGATGACCGCACTCCCGAGGCTATCGCCAACGTGGCGGAAAAGGTTCTCTTTCGAGGAGTCCCGGCGATACCGGGTTCGAACCTGATGCTGGCCGCGAAGGGTGGTTCATGGATAATCGGGGCTCCCGCCTGCGTAGCCCATGAAGAACGCACTTCCCTGGACCGACTTTTGATCACCCTTTCCGCGGGGCTTGGAAAGCAGGTGGATGTTTCGCTTTGGGGCGAGGGGGGCCTATGCAGAAAATGCAGGGTCTGCATTTTTCCTGAATGCGAGTTCGCCAGGGTGCCTTTTTCGAAAAATAAGTCCTTCAGATAATGAGTTTATATAGCTTGAGCGGGCGGCCCACACTGCTCATTTCGTATTCGAAAGAGGCTTCCCCGCTCTCCACGAGGTATTCCAGGTATCGCCTTGCCGTGGAACGGGATACCCCGGTGAAGGACCCGGCCTCATGAGCCGACAGGCACCTGCCCCTTTCTGCCATGCAGGTGCGCAGACGCTTAAGCAGCTTGACCTGGATACCCTTGGGGCATTCTTCGAGCCCGCCGGAAAAACCCCCTCTCAGGCCGGTGATGACATCGAGGTCTTTTTGGCGCCAGGGGTTGGTTCGCTTGGTCAAACCCTGGTGGTATCGGTAATAGGCAGCCAATGCCCTCTCCAGCCGATCCGTCGAAAAGGGCTTGATCAGGTAGTCGAAGATCCCCAGGCAGACACAGCCACGGACGATATCGGGGTCCACACCGCTGGAGAGGATCAACCAGTCGACCCGGGGATACTTGGCCCTGGCCCTCCTGAGGGAATCAAGGCCACCCCATCCTTCCAGAAAGATATCCAGGAGTACCAGGTGCACATTGCCTCGCGCCAGGCAACCCTCCAGTTCCAGGCCACTGGTCACGGTCTCTCTCAGTCGGAGGTTCTGTGTCCTGGAGAGGGCCACGGCGTACTGGTTCTGCAGCACCAGGGAATGGTCGGCGATGACACAGGAAAGGATCATCGGGGGATTTCTCCTCCGGAGTACAAAGGCAGGAATGCACTGTTCAATGGACCTGTTCCTCCTTTCCAAAAGGGAGGCGCAGCCGTTTCCAGCTACACCCTGTCGTCCGTCCCCCCTGGGATTCGAATCCTTTAGGATGGCCGGCTCGGAGAAACGAGTTATTCAAGTATTTCCAACATATTATAACCCACCCCGGCTTGCTTGGCAGGCCCACCTTGGATAACTTCTTCTTCCCGCCTCAGGAGACCCTGGAGGTGAGCTTTATCCATCCGAGGCGGAAGGGGGTGCCAATCGGGCCCATGTCCGCCCTCCCGGGTTGCTTCCACGAAAAAGATAAAAATACTGTATCATGACGACAGGGGTTCCCCTCACCTCGCTGTAAGCGGCTCTTTGAAAGGATCATCAGGAATTGCCGGTTGATGCAAAACCCTGGACGAAGGAGATGGTGTCGTGGAAACAAAAGGGATCCTGAAAAGGGCTGAGATCGAGTTCGACGTGGTATTGCTCCTCGTGGCGTCCGTGACGATGCTTTTGACAGGCGCCTTGCTCTTCCCGGTGTCGGTGGGCCTCCTGCCATATTACGAAAACGGACTTTACGGGCTTTTACTTTTTATCTTCGCCTTCCAGATGGTCGCCTTGGGGCGGACTCCCTTCGGTGATGCACCGCGGTCAAAGGCGCTCCTGGCGGCCGGAGTCGTGGTGGCCGGGATGGGGATAATCACCTGCTTCATCCCCGAAATCTTCAGCCGCATTCCACGGATTGTCCTGTCCCTATGCTTCGGCCTGGGGGGCGTAAGCCTTCTTGTCCAGATGGTCTTTTCCGAGGACAAGCTACCGAGATGGAGGCAATACGGAGGGATTTTCCGGCACCTCATCGCGAGCTGCGCCGCGGTCTATGTCCTGTCTGCCCTTATAGGGCTCCTTATATTCAGGAAGGACCTGCTTTCCACGCCGATGACCGCCGTCGTGGTCCTGCTGATGGGCTTCTCCCTGGCCTACCTCGCCATCACCCTTCAGAAGATATATGTCGCCTACCCGGAGGCGGTCCACGAGCCAGAAGGGGATTTGGATCTACCCGTTGGGAGGGTCACGATCCTCATGACGGGCCTTTTCTTGGTCATCCTCGGTGTGCTCCTGGTGCCCGTGAGCCTCGGGAAACTCCCTTTTTCAGGAAGCGCCCAGCTGGGCCTGCTGATGGTGAACCTGGCCATCCAGATGCTAGCCACGGGGGATTCCCCTATCGGTCCTTTCCCCCGGACATGGCTCATGATGATCATCGGCCTCGTGTTCGCCTCCCTGGGGGCGACATCATGCATCATCCCCGGAATTCTTGTGGCGCCGCTGACGCTCCTCATCGGCTTAATGAACATCCTCGGGGGAGTGTTGAATCTGAAGCGGATCCTGGTGCCCATTATCAAGGGTTCCAGCCAAGGGGTCGGGCCTGTTCCCCCGATCGTGGTCAGGCTGAACCTGGTCCAGATTGCCATGAATGTCGTATCGATCACCTTCGGCGTTTCCATGCTGGTCCACAACCTGATACCCCCCTTGATCATCGGGGTTGTACTGGCTTCCAACGGGGGGCTTCTTCTCTACCTGGTGCGCCTATTGTATGTGCTGGACGGGTTGCAGAAGGCGAGGTCGCAGCCGGCCTCCTGAGGGGCCTAGGGGGGATTGAAAAATAGCGAGGGTCCCTTTTGGGCTCCTCGCTAGGTCTTTCGCACCCAATCCTCACCTGGCTGCATGTTCCTTTTGTACGGTAGTTTTCCCTTCGTCCAGCGGCCCTTTGACGCATCGCAAAAGAGGTCCAGATCCACGATGCGCCTCCATAGATCGAAGGTGACCTTCTCCGTCGGGAGTGTCATCCCGATCCCGACGTTGTTGAAGACGAAGTCGAGGTGGTCCTCGAAGGAACGGGCGGCCCCCGCCAGTGATTGGACCTGCTCCGGCTTCGTGACATCGGTGGGCAGGGGGTGAACCTTGCCGGGATACGGGGCGTTCAGCCTTTCGGCTTCCTTTTTGAGGTTATTCTCTTTGATGGCGCCCAGGGCGCTTGCGGCGGCGCCAGCGACCGCGGCGACCTTGTTCCTGAAATAGTCTCCCATGACGGGCCTCCTCAAGCGTGGGCTTTGTCCACGGTTTTTCCCATCCTTGCCGCAGCCCGGAACCCGGACCCAAGGAGACACTTAATCGATAAGCGTTATCATTGTCGCAAGGACAGTAATGTGTTAGTATCCTTGGTGCCCGATGATCGGGCGTCCTCCGAGCCGTGTCCCCTCAGGAGTTTTGAACCGTGGGGAGCGGCCGATGGGTTTTCCTGGAAACGGGAAGGCCTCCCGCGCTTGGAAAGGAGGAGCGGTCCGCCGAAACATGAGGCCGTCTCCTGTATTGGGAGGCGGCCTTTTTCTTTGGGGGTGTCCTTTTGGACCGCAAGTTCAGAGAGCGTTGGTTTATGTTGCTCATGGGTTCCTTCCTGGTGGTCTATATTATCTGGCCCCTGGCGGGCATGTTCTTCCGGGCCGACTGGGGTATTGTCGCTTCCACCACGAGGGACAAGGTGGTTCTGGGGGCTCTCTGGAGGAGCATCTGGACGGCCGCCGCGGCGACGGGGATAATCGCTCTTTTCGGTACTCCCCTGGCCTATTTTCTGGCACGGCAAGAATTAAGGGGCAAATCGGTGCTCGAGGCGGTGATCGATGTCCCCATTATGGTCCCCCATACGGTGGCGGGCATAGCCGTCCTCATGACCTTCTCTCCCAAGGCTCCCCTGGGGGCGATGCTGGTCAGGATTGGGCTCTCGCCCGTCAACAGCCACCTGGCCATAATCTTGGCCTGCATGTTCGTCTCGATACCCTTTTACGTGGACGCAGCCCGTGACGCCTTCTACGGAGTGTCGCCCAGGCTCGAAAACGTCTCCCGTACGCTGGGCGCTTCCTTTCCTCACGTTTTCTTCAGGATATCCCTGCCTTTGGCGAAAAGAGGGCTTGTCTCCGGCCTGATCATGAGTTGGGCCAGGGGGGTGAGCGAGTTCGGCGCCATCGTCATCATGGCCTACCATCCGATGGTCGCCCCCACGCTGATCTACGACCGGTTCGCCACCTTCGGGCTGAAGTTCTCCACGCCCATCGCCGTGCAACTTATCCTGGTCTGCCTGGGCATGTTCGTGGTGCTTAGGGTCCTGGTATCGGGAAAGCGCAGGGAGGTCATCGGCGGTTGATAGGACTGGATGACCTTTCGATCGATCTTGGCGAATTCGTGCTCAACTCCTTCTCCCTCCTGGTGGATGAAGGGGAGTTTTTCATGGTCGTGGGGCCCAGCGGAGCGGGCAAGACGGTCCTCCTGGAGGCTATAGCCGGGCTGAGACAGCCCTCGGGGGGCAAGATCCTCGTCGGGGGACGGGACGTCACCGATCTTCCGCCGGAGAAGAGGAACGTCGCCCTCGTCTACCAGGACTACGCTCTTTTCCCCCACCTGTCGGTGGAAGAGAACATCCGCTGGGGGTTGAGGTTCGTCTCCGGCCCGGATAACCGCCACGTGGAAGGGCTCGTGAAGCTGCTGAGGCTTGAATACCTGCTCGAAAGATCACCGGAGACCCTCTCGGGCGGGGAACAGCAGCGCGTGGCTTTGGCGAGGGCGCTGGCGGTGAAGCCTTCGGTGGTCCTCCTCGACGAACCGATATCGGCCCTTGACCCGCGCTTCAGGGAGGACCTGCAGGACTACCTTTCCCGGATCAACAGGGAGGGTATGACCATCATGATGGTGACCCACGATTTCAATGAGGTCCTTTCCCTGGGGCACAGGGTTGCCGTCATCGTCGGGGGCTTCCTCCAGCAGGTGGGCGACGTCAAGACCGTTTTCCAGGAGCCCGCCAACAGGCTCGTGGCGGATTTCGTGGGAATGAAGAACCTCTTTCCTTCGAGCGTGAAGGGGAGGAAGGCCAGCCTTGAAGGGGGCCTGTCCCTGGTCCTGAACGGACAGAAGTCCTGCGGGGAGTGCCTGATCGGGATACGCCCCGAGGATGTGATGATAGGGCAGGACCTCGTCGAGGGGACGGAGAATGTATTTCCCGGCCGGGTGGTGAGCATAATCCCCAGGGGGATGGCCTTCGAGGTGGTTTTCGACATTGTGGGCCTGAGATTGACGGGGAGGATGCTCTCATCGGCGCTGGTCAGGGAGGATGTCCACCCCGGAGTGGAGTGCAGGGTGGGATTCTGCCCTGGTGCGATACACGTGTTTGACGAGGGTCATTAAATCTAACGGAGGTGTTGTGCAATGAGCAAGTTCAGGAGAAGTATGGTTTTGCTGATGGTCCTGTCCCTGGTCTTCGCTGCGACCGCTGCCCTGGCCGCCGAGAAGGTCATCGTCTTCCACGCGGGCAGCCTGTCGACCCCCATGGAGAAGGTCGAGGAGATTTTTGAAGCCGCTCACCCGGGCGTTGACGTTCAGCGCGAGGCCGGGGGAAGCGCGGCCCTGGCCAGGAAGATCATCGACCTGGGAGGGACCTGCGATGTCTTCATGTCGGCGGACTACATGGTCATCGAGGAAATTCTGCGCCCGGCGGAGGCCGACTGGAATATACTCTTTTCAAGCAACGCCATCGTGCTCATGTACAGCAACCAGTCGAAGTACAAAGATGAGATAAATAAGGACAACTGGACCGAGGTGCTCATGCGCCCCGACATCCGCTGGGGTCACTCCGAACCGGACCAGGACCCCTGCGGCTATCGAAGCCTCATGGTACTGCAGCTCGCCGAGATCTTTTACAAGGACAAGGACCTCTACGCCAGGGCCATGAAGCACCCCGAGAGAGCGGTGCGGCCCAAGGCCATCGACCTCGTGGCCATGGTGCAGAGCGGCGCCATGGACTACGCCTTTGAGTACAAATCCGTAGCGATGCAGCACGGCCTGGAGTACCTGGACCTGCCCGACGAGGTCAACCTGAAGAACCCCGATTTCGCCGAACAGTATTCTGCTGCTTCGGTGGAACTGGCTGGCAAGGAGCCGGGACAGACGATACTCGCCAAGGGCGAGCCCATCGTCTTCGCCCTTACGATCCCGCGGAATGCACCGAACAAGAAACGTGCCCTGGAGCTGGTGGAACTCATTCTCGCCAAGGACGGCGGTCTGAAGATCCTCGAGGAGATGGGGCAGGACACCGTTGGTCCCCAGACCTACACGCCGGGAGAAAAGATCCCCGCGGAGCTCGAAGCGCT
>JAAYIZ010000327.1 GCA_012523215.1 Thermovirga sp. | reverse complement strand
TTTCCGGGGCCTCCATGGTCTTCAATCTCGCCCGGGCTGCCGCCTCGTCGATGAGGTCGATGGCCTTGTCGGGTAGATGACGTTCGGTAATATAGCGCGCTGAGAGTCTGGCGGCGGCTTCGAGGGCCTTGTCAGTGATCTTGGCCCTGTGATGAGCCTCGTACCTATCCCTGAGCCCTTCCAGGATCCTTATCGAATCCTCCACGCCGGGCTCCTCCACCATGATTGGCTGGAAGCGCCTTTCAAGGGCAGCGTCCTTCTCGATATTTTTTCGGTATTCATCGATCGTCGTGGCACCGATCACCTGGAACTCGCCCCTCGAAAGGCTGGGTTTGAGGATGTTGGCGGCATCGACCGCTCCTTCCGCTCCCCCGGCCCCTACGATGGTGTGAACTTCGTCGATGAAAAGGATTACATCCCTGCAATCACGGAGTTCCTTGACGAGTTTGCGCATCCTCTCCTCGAACTCGCCCCGGTACTTGGTGCCCGCGACGAGGTTACCCATGTTAAGTTGCACTACTCTCTTGCCCTTCAATACCTCGGGGATATCGCCGGCAATAATCTTCTGGGCCAGGCCCTCCACGATCGCCGTCTTGCCGACGCCGGGGTCTCCTATCAGCACCGGGTTATTCTTGGTCCGCCGCGAGAGGATCTGGATGAGCCTCTGGATCTCCTTGGCCCTGCCGATGACGGGGTCGAGTTCGTTTCGCTGGGCCATCTCCGTCAAGGCTATCCCCAACTGGTCCAGCGTCGGCGTCTTCGTGCGGCCCGATGACTTCTGGGGCCCCTCATCCCCGCTGCTGGCGGAATCGATGGGAGACCCCTCGCCCGCCGAAACGGCGGCTATGACCTCGGCCCTGATCTTTTCGACATCCATACCCGTTGAGGCGATGATCTGGGCGGCAACGCCCTCGCCCTCGGAGATGAGCCCCAAAAGGATATGCTCGGTTCCGACGTAATTCACGGACATCCCCTTGGCTTCGCGCATGGCAAGGTCAAGGACCTTTTTCGCCCTGGGACTCAAAGGCAGATCCACGGGTTTGCTCTTCTGGTCACCCCGCCCGACGAACTGCTCAACGACGTTCCGCAACTCCTCGAGGGTTACGCCGGAAGACTGGAGGATGCGAGCGGCCACACCATCGTCCTCGGCTACGAGCCCCATGAGGATGTGCTCGGTCCCTATAACGTCATGGCCCATCCTGAGGGCTTCCCTGTGGGCCAGTTGTATCACTTTCTTGCTTCTTTCAGTGAAATACTGCCACATTACCTGAACCTCCATTTAAAGGAACCGCCCCGCGTTCAACTTTCGTCTTCAACGGGAGCGAGAGCCTTCCTTAGTATTTCCGATCGTTTTACTCCCAGTTCTTCCGGAGAGAGCTCTTCGGAGGACCTGGCCTGTATATGGGCCTTCTGGATATCCATGAGGAGGGCGTTCATTGTGCCGACACGCACAGAGGGAAGGATGCCCATGCCGGAACCCATCCTCACCAGGGAAAGCAGTTCCAGGGCTTCCCTGGCTTCCATGACCCTTGAAAAAC
>JAAYIZ010000326.1 GCA_012523215.1 Thermovirga sp. | reverse complement strand
TCCCCGCCCATGAACTGGCCATGATGATGACCATAGCCCTCAGGTTCATACCCACCCTTCTGAACGAGACGGAGAGGATTATGAAGGCCCAGATCGCCAGGGGAGCTGAACTGGAAAGGGGAGGGCCGCTGAGAAGGCTTCGAGCCTTTATTCCGGTCCTGGTGCCCCTTTTCGTGATCGTCTTTCAGCGGGCCGATGACCTGGCCACCGCCATGGAGGCGAGGAATTACAGCGGTGGCGAAGGCAGGACCCGGATGAACCCGCTGAAATGGACCGCCAGGGATACCGTGGCCCTCGTCTTTTCGCTGTTGTTTTCCCTGTCGGCGGTGCTCCTCGATGGCAGGGTGACCCTGTCATGAGATTCGCCGCGAAAATAGCCTATGACGGTTCGCTCTTTTCAGGCTGGCAGAAACAGCCGAAGTCGACGGTGAATACTGTACAGGAGCACGTCGAAAAGGCCCTCGTCACGCTGAACGGAAAGGCCACGACCGCCGTGGCCGCCGGCAGGACGGACAAGGGTGTTCATGCCCTCGGCCAGGTGATATCCTTCGATATGGTCGCCCCCTGGGAGCCCGGCAAACTCCGCAACGCCCTGGACGCCAATCTCCCGGATTCCATCAGCGTGTTGCGCCTATCCCCCGTCCGGGGCGACTTCAGTGCCAGGTGGAGCGCCCAGTGGAGGGAGTATGTCTACTTCACTTGGAAAGAACGGGGATGCTTTCCCCATATAGCCCCCTTCGTCTGGAGGAACAGCACGGCCTGGGACAGGGAGACCCTTCGGAAACTTTGTATCCTTCTCGAGGGTGAGCATGATTTCAGCGCCTTCTGCCGCAAACTCGATTGTCCCGTCGACGCCCGTCGGACGGTCCTGGCCGCTTCGGTCTCGGGCAGGGGACCCCTCCTGAGATTCAGGATCAGGGGGGAAAGCTTCCTGACGAATATGATCAGGATCATCATGGGGTCGATGGACCTCGTCGCCTCCGGCAAACGGAATATCCCCTGGTTCGAGGGACTCCTCCAGGGAGGTCGGAGGTGCGATGCCGGCCCCACCGCTCCGGCATGCGGGCTTTTCCTGGCCAGGGTCGGATATAGCCCCTCTCCATGGAATATTTCTTGAGGGTGGCGGCCTTTTCGGATATAGTTTAACGGCGGGACCACGGGAGTTTCACGACCGGCGGCGATTTCCCCCGCCACCGCCTGAAGGAGGTAACCTTGTATGTGGGGCATGGATATCGGAATCGACCTGGGGACGGCCAACGTCCTCGTTTTCATGAAAAATAACGGGGTGGTCCTGAGGGAACCCTCCGTTGTGGCCGTGGACCTGAACACCGACAGAATCCTCGCCGTGGGAGACGAGGCCAAGAACATGCTTGGGCGAACCCCCGGCAACGTGGTGGCCATCAGGCCGCTCAAGGACGGCGTCATAGCCGATTACACCATGACCGAGGCTATGCTCAGGCATTTCCTGAAGAAGGTCATCACCGGTTTCGGGAGGTTGATGAGGCGCAGGGGCATGATATGTGTCCCCTCCGGCGCGACCGACGTGGAACGAAGGGCTGTCCTGGAGGCGGCCGTCGAGATAGGAACCAAGGAGGCCTTCCTCATCGAAGAACCCATGGCGGCAGCCATAGGAGCCAACCTCGACATATCCGAACCGAGGGGTAACCTCATCGTGGATATCGGGGGCGGCACGACCGACGTGGCTGTCCTATCCTATGGAGGCATTGTCGTGTCCGAATCCTTGAGGCTTGGGGGAGACCGGCTCGACGAGAATATCACCCGGTTCATCCGAAAGGAGTACAACCTCGCCATAGGGGAACAGACGGCGGAGGCGATCAAGATCAACGCCGCCAACTGCGATCCCTCGCCGCGGAAGGAACAAGCTATGGTAATAAAGGGGCGCGACCTCGTTCACGGCCTCCCGAGACAGGTCGAGATCACCGACCGTATCGTGGCCAAGGCCATTGAAGAGACGGTCAACATGATAATAGAGGGTATCAGGCAGGTCCTGGAGAAGACTCCCCCCGAACTCTCCGCCGACATCATCGACCGGGGCATAACCCTCTCCGGCGGGGGTGCTCTCCTCAAAGGTTTACCCGAACTCATCATGAAGAAGACCCAGATTCCAGCCTACGTGGCGGACCTGCCGCTTGAATGCGTCGCCATCGGGACCGGCAAAGCGCTGGATAATCTTGATAGACTCCGTTCCAGCGGTTCACTTATTGGAGCTTCCCGACGCAGGGAAAGAAAGGTTTGGTGATATGATATACAGGCCGGAACCTCTTTACGAGGTTGAAAAAGAGGGACCCGCTGAGTTACTATATAAACCGTGGTGGCAAGAAGGTTTATATTTTTCCTGCATCGGTTGTGGCCGTTGCTGCCGGGGTGAACCCGGGGCGGTCTGGCTCTCCCCCGGGGAGATTGAAGCGATCGCGGCGCACCTTGGCCTGGAAAAAGGATCGTTCCTCAGGGACTTCGTCGTTGAACGACGAGTCAGAAAGTCCCTCAAGGAGCGCCCCAACTGGGACTGCGTCATGTACGACAGTGAAAACGCCCGGTGTGGAATTTACAGCGTGAGACCCCTTCAATGCAGGCTCTTCCCCTTCTGGCCCAGCCTACTCCGGACGAGACAGGGTTGGATTGAGCGCTCCCTGGAGTGTCCAGGGATGGACCAGGGTCGATTCTGGAGCGCCGAGAAGATATCAACCCTTTTGGCACAATCGCCCTTTCCTGAACTATGATGAATGTCCTCTGATGAAAAGGCCTGTTTGGTTACCTAGCCATACTAACACGGCTACAGCGAGTGTACAGTGGGATAC
>JAAYIZ010000325.1 GCA_012523215.1 Thermovirga sp. | reverse complement strand
GACAAGTTCGGCATCATCCATAACTCCTTCGGCAAGGCGGGATTTCCCTTTGAAAACCTGTACGAAAACGGCAAGGCCCTCCTGAGAGCCATCGTCAGGGCAAGGCCGCCCGCGACCAAGGGGCAGTACATCAAGAGCCTGGCCGTGACTTCGACCATGGGGGCGTCCTTCAGGATCGACCCCAACGCGGCCGTTAAAGAACTGGCCACGGAATAGGCACGCTGGATATTCCCTGGGGAAACCTGTTATAATTTCGCCGTTCCATCGACCGTAGACAGCCGGTGCGCGCCTTTTGCGCTTAATGACTTGCCCGCCGAGGTCTGGAAGAGCCTGACGCATGCCACACCTATGTGTTCAGATCTCCCGGGCCCGAAGGGTCCGGGAGTTTTTTATGCGAGGAGGTGAATAAATGCCTTCGCAATTGAAGATCGATCAGGTTGAGTCGCTAAGGGAAAAACTGCAGGAATCGGAAGCCCTTTTCGTATGCGAATACAGGGGGCTGAATGTCTCGAAGATAACCGCCCTCCGGGCGGCCATCCGCGGCGCCGGCGGCGAGATGAACGTGGCCAAGAACACCCTCATGGGGATAGCCCTTCGCGAGGAGTCCATGCCCGTTCCCGACTCCATCATGACCGGCCCCAACTCCTTCACCATCGCCTATGAAGATGCCGCGGCGGTGGCAAAGGTGATAAGGGACTTCTCCCGAGAGAGGGGCAACGAAGCCCTCGTCATAAAGGGAGCCATCCTGGGAGACGACATCCTCTCCGTGGAGCAGGTCAGGGCCCTGGCCGACCTGCCTTCGAGGGAGGTCCTGCTGGCGCAACTGGCTGGGACCATGATCGGCCCGGTCAGGGGCCTGGTCACGGTGCTCTCCGGCACCACCCGCGGGCTCGTGACGTGCCTGGAAAGGATAAAAGAACAGAAGGAAGAAATAGCCGCCTGACCAGTGAAAAGTACCAATGGGTGTAAATTAAAAAGGAGGAACAGGAAATGACCGCAGCCAAAAAGGCAGCAGAAGGCGAAGAAGTAGTCACTGAAGCGACCGAAGTGAAGGAAGAAAAGGAAGAGAAGAAACCCGCGAAGAAGGCCGCGGCCAAGGGCCTTTCCAAGGAAGATATCCTCACCGCCATCGAGGGAATGACCGTCCTCGAACTATCCGAACTGGTTAAGGAACTCGAGGACAAGTTTGGCGTATCCGCCGCCGCCCCGGCCATGGCCATGCCCATGATGGGCGCGATGCCCGGCGGCGCCGCCCCCGTGGAGGAAGAGAAGACCGAGTTCGATGTCATCCTCAAGAACACCGGCACGAACAAGATTGCGACCATCAAGGTCGTGCGCGAACTGACCGGCCTTGGCCTCAAGGAGGCCAAGGACCTCGTCGACGGCGCCCCCAAGCCCGTAAAGGAAGGCGTCTCCAAGGAAGAGGCCGAGGAGATCAAGAAAAAGATCGAAGAAGCCGGCGCCGACGTGGAACTCAAGTAACCTGTACCTCGATTTTGGATTTGCAGAAGGGAGTCCGACCTTGTCGGACTCCCTTTTTTATTCCCGGAGACCTTGCCTGATTGCCCATGGCGGAAAAATCTTAAAAGTATTACAATTATCTTATGAAAAACACGGCATCTTTTCGACCTGGTAAACAAAGGAAGGGATTTTCCCTCGTCGAGGCCCTCATCGCCATGGTCGTCCTCGCCATCGCGCTCCTGGCTCTGGCGGGCGTAGTCGTATCCACGACGATGCTGATGGGCCACACCATCGACAAGGAGAAGGCCGTGGACCTGGCCGTAGAAAAATTGGAGGTCCTGGAAGCCGATTACGATGAAATAGAGGATGGCCTGGAAAAACCCGACAACAGCAAATTTATACTCACCTGGACAGTAAACGATGCGGTCGGAACAGGCGGAAAAGAGATCACCCTCCATGTCCGGTGGAACGGGGCGCTGGGGAGCAGGGAAGTCACCCTGGAGCGGTTTGTCGCCGACCCCAAACCGGAATGATCCTTATCTCTAAAAGGGGAATAAGACATGGCAGTGAGAAACGTTCCGTTTTTTAGAAAACTGAGAGGCTTCACCTTCGCAGAGATCCTCGTCGCCATCCTCATCATGGCGATAGTGGCGGGCAGCGTTCTGATGCTCGGTTATACCTACATCAAGCACTTCGAGCAGGCCAACGAGATCACTATTGCCAAGGACCGCGCGACCATGGTCCTCTCCTACCTCGAAAAAAGGATCCTCCATACAGGTCTTGGTATGCCCGTTTCGGCCGATGAGTTTGCCGATTCCTTTGAAGGTCTCTGGGTCCACCAGGATTTTCAGGGCGAGCGATGGCAAGGATCCGTCCACCAGCCGGAACCGCCCGGAACCTTGGAACAGTACAATGAAAGCGAGGAACTCCTGGTCGCTTACGCCGTACCCACTTCAATTTTTTCGATCTCTTCAGGGGATGTAAACAACAATGATTTGAATCCTACCACTATTGAAGTTTCGGATCTGGATGAAGAGAAGTTGGTTGAAGATCTCACGGGCCAAACAACAAATGGATGGGTAGTATTCCCCTCGGCAAAATGGCCATTCAAAGCCAGGAAGACAAGTGGTTATTCTTCTGACCCCAAAACAATTACACTTTCTGTGAACGGACAAAAGAACAGATCTATTTTTGAAAATGATAATCTTCACTATGTAAGATTCATGGAAGTCAAGGCCGAGGGCGGGTCCTTCAAAGCTAGGGACCTCGCACGCTTGAATATGAAAAGCGGGCTGCAGCCCATTGTGGAAGGGGTCCTTGATTGCCGCTTCAGGCTGGATAGAAATGGAGTACTCACCGT
>JAAYIZ010000324.1 GCA_012523215.1 Thermovirga sp. | reverse complement strand
TCCACGAGGCCGGGGTTTCGGCTGAGGCCCCCGCCAAGGATGACGGCCTGGGGGTCGAGGACGTGGACCACTGATGCCACAAGCCGGGCCAGGACATCGAGGGCGTGGTCCCATATCCTGGCTACGTAGGGTTCGTCGCGGCGTTTCCAGAGGTCAGGCAGGTCACCCTCCACTCCGTCCCGGGCAAAAGCCTTTTTCAGGGCGTCGGCACCGAAGAGGGCCTCGGCGTGCCCAAGGGCTCCACAGCCGCAGGGGGCATCGCCGCCCACGGCCAGGTGCCCCAGTTCGGCCGCCTTGCCGTGGACTCCCAGGAGGAGGCGTCCACCCGAGACTATTCCCCCGCCGATGCCCGTTCCCAAGGTGAGCATGGCGAAGTCCGTCAGTCCCCTGGCGGCGCCGGCGGCCCACTCGCCCAGGGCGGCGCAGTTGGCGTCGTTTTCCAACAGGACTTCCCGGCCGCATGCCTGGGCGAGGGCGGACCTGAAGGGGTAGTTCACCATGAGAGGAAAGTTGGGCGCCTGGAGGACCCTTTCACGCTGGCCGTCGAGCATCCCCGGGAAGCCCACGCCGACGGTTTTCTCCGTCCCGTCGGGGTCCAGTTTGGTTACCAGGGCCACGATGGCGCCGATGACGTCACCGGGGGAACGGCTTTCGGGGGTGGGGACGGTGTTCCTCGCGGCCACCGAACCGTCCTCGATGAGGGCCCCTTTTATGAAGTGCCCGCCCAGGTCGATGCCCAGGGCCCTCATTCAAGGTCCTTCCACTTGCGGACCAGGTTGGGGTCGCTTTTGAGCGCCCTTCCGACGCCTACGAGGTCGCACTCGCCCCGGTCCAGGAGCCGCAGGGCCGTCTCGGCGGACCTGATGCCCCCGGTGCAGATGGTGGGGATGTCGCCGGCGGCGTCCTTGACGGTGCGGCAGTAGGGGGCGAACCAGGCCTCGCCGTGCCCGTCGTAGCCGCACATGTTGCCCGAGAGGTCCAGCAGGTCGAGGCCGACGGAGGAGAACTCCGACGCCACCCATCGGGCATCGTCGATGGTCTGCCCCACGGGATCGGCCCCAGGGAAGGTGTCGGCCATCCCCAGCCTGACGGCGACGACGAGTTCGTCGCCGACGGCTTCGCGCACCGCTTCGTAGACCTCGAAGAGCAGCCTGGCCCTGTTCTTGATGCTGCCGCCATAGTTGTCGGTGCGCCGGTTGGTCATGGGGCTCAGGAACTGGCCCAGGAGGTAGCCGTGGGCCGCGTGGATCTCCACACCAGCGTAGCCCGCCCTGGCGGCCCTGCCGGCGGCCTCGAGGAAGGTCACCGGTACCAGGGCGATCTCTTCGAGGGTGAGTTTGGCGGGCATTATGAGGGCGGTGGACCGGGGGTGCCTTATGGGTGACGGAGCCTTGGGAAACCGTTCATTTTGGAGAAGGTCCTCGTCCTCCACGTAGGAACCGGCGTGGTTCACCTGGACCAGCGCCGGGAGCCCGGCACCGGAGAAAAGCCCCGCCAGGTCTTGCTGATAGGGCAGGACCTCGTCGCGGTCGAGCAGTAGTTGGCGAAGGCGTGTCCTCCCCTCGGGGTGGACGGCGTGATGCTCCAGAACGGCCAGTCCGACGCCGCTTTCGGAGACGGGTTTGTAGTATTCCAGGGTTTCCATCGTGGGCAGCCCCGTGTTGGTGCACGAGAGCGACGCCATGGGCGGAGCCACGATCCTGTTTCGCAGGCGCTGGCCCCGGATTTCTAGGGGTTCAAAAAGAAGGGTCATGAAGGCATTCCTCCCATCAGACGTTGAATCTTATCTCTATGATATCTCCGTCCCGGACGATGTATTCCTTTCCTTCCAGCCCCAGGAGGCCCTTCTCGCGGCAGACGGCGTTGGAGAAGCCGCTGGTTTCGAAGTCGTCGTAGTGGACCACCTGGGCTCTGATGAAGCCCCTGGCGAGGTCGGTGTGGATAGCGCCGGCGGCCTCCAGGGCGGTACCACCCTTGCGGAGGGTCCAGGCCTTGACCTCGTCCTTGCCGATGGTGAAGAAGCTGATGAGTCCCAACCGGGAGTAAGCTTCGCGGATGAGCCGCTCCCTCCCGGGTTCCGTTATCTCCAGTTCGGCCATGAACTCGGCCTGTTCATCGGGGGGGAGTTCGGCCATTTCCATCTCCATGCGGCCGAAGACCTTGGCGAATCCCAGTCCCCTGTCGGAGGTGAGCTTCTCCATATCGTCATACCAGGGGAGGTCCGCCGAGACCTGGGTCTCGTCGAGGTTGAGGAC
>JAAYIZ010000323.1 GCA_012523215.1 Thermovirga sp. | reverse complement strand
TGGCAGAGCACGAGAGCACGCCCAGTGTCTCTCTCTACATGTCCGAGACCCGTCCGCACGATCCCAAAAAGTCGCAGATCCGCTTCAAGAATCTGATCGCCAAGGCCGAGGAGATTCTCGGAGGGTTCGATCTCCGGCCCCACCAGAGGGAAGCCCTTCTCTCCGAAGCCAGGTCACTGCTGTCCAACTCCGTCTTTTGGGAGCGCCAGAACGAAAACCTTGCTCTTTTCGTCGCCCTTGGCGTCTTTCAGGTCCTCAACATCCCCTCCGAAGTAAACGACGTAGTGACCGTGTCGGACCGTTTTCACATAAAGCCCCTGTTGCCTCTTTTGGCGGGAGGAGAGGAGTTCCTCGTCCTCTACCTGAGTCAGAAGCAAATCCGGATGCTCCGTTTCGGGCGCGGCACCGTCGCCGAGGTGCCCCTCGAGGGGGTCTCCACGAGCCTCTCTGAGGCCCTTCAGTACAACCCCATGGAAAAACAGGGCCAGTTCGGCGGGGCCTATCCCACCCACGGCGCCGAAGAGGAGGACTTCAAGGCCAACATCCGGAGGTTCTTCCGAATCGTCGATGACGGCCTCCAGAAAATACTCCGCGAGGAAAAACTGCCCCTTGTCACGGCGGGCGTAAGCTCCCTCAACTCGATCTACCGCGAGGCTAACACCTACGCCGGCCTCCTGGAAGAATCTATCGAGGGGAACCCCGAGGCCTTCAAAGACAGTGAGATCCGGGAGAAAGCCTGGAAGATCGTCAAACCCCTCTTCGAGCGATCAAAGAAGGAAGCCTTGGAACGCTTCGGACACCTCCAAGGGACGGGCAAGACCTCCGATTCCCTGGAAGAGGTCGTCCCCGCCTCGGTCCAGGGGAGGGTCGACACCCTCTTTGTCGCGTTGGGCAAACAGGCCTGGGGGTGCTACGACGCTGAAAGCGGTGTCATAGTGCTGGAAGACGCTCACGCCTTCGGCAACCGCGACCTTCTCGACCTGGCGGCCGTCAGCACCCTCAAGGGCGGCGGCAAAGTATACGCCGTCGCCCCCGAAGAAGTCCCCGGTGGCTCCGACCTCGCTGCCCTCTTCCGCTACTGATTTGGGGTCAGAGCTTGATTTTGAGCATTTGCATACAAAAATCAGCAAAAAGGTGGCAACCGTCAGGGAATAGGAGCCCGATGGCAAAAGGAAAGGCAAAATCCGTGAAACCTTTGAGGCATGATAAAAAGCCAATATCGGGTCTCGAACATATACCGCAGGTGGCCATTGAATAGGATGGTCCTTTTTTGTCATCCCGGGCATGGCCGCCACCTTAGTGATGACGGATGAGAATTTAAATTTGTTTTCGGATATGCTCTCCGATCCAAGATTGACGATCCACACTTCCGATAAAGCTGTTTCCCGGTCTGATCTTGGTTTTCCCTGGAACGGGTCGCATATCGATCTGCTACTCTCTTTAGTGTACAAATGCTTAAAATCAAGCTCTGACCCCAAGCCTTGACTCTATACTAATGGGGGGTATAATGAGGGCGTTAAATCAAAGATGTCACAATCTCCGTTCCCTGGGAGGATGAGGCGCATGAAAGAATACGACATCATGGTCATCGGCATGGGGCCGGCCGGGATGGCCATCTCTGCCATGGGTTCCGCCCTGGGACTCTCGGTGGTCTCCTTCGAAAAGTACAAGGTTGGCGGCGAATGCCTCAACTGCGGCTGCATCCCCAGCAAGGCGCTCCTGAAGGCCGCCGAGGCCTTCCACTCGGCCAAAACCTTGAAAAAATACGGCATCACCGCCGAACTCTCCGTCAAGGCTTTCGACCCCATGGGTGTCGTTCGTGAGAAGGTAGGCGGCATTACCGGCAAGAAAATGATGAGCGTCTTCGAAAAGGTACACCTGGTGCAGGGTGAGGCCGAGTTCGTCGACGATCGCACCATCCGCGCCGAGGGCGAGGATTACAGTGCGAAAAAGATTTTCATCGCCGTCGGCACGGAGCCCTTCCTCCCGCCCATCCCAGGGCTCCGGGATATCCCCGACATACTCACCAACGCCAACC
>JAAYIZ010000322.1 GCA_012523215.1 Thermovirga sp. | reverse complement strand
TCGGTGAAGGTTATGGTCAGTATCCGGTCCAGGGGCACCCTGTCCACGGCCACCAGGCGGACGAACCTCCAGGAAAGGGTCAGCGTCTTTCCCGTACCGGCACCGGCACTGACGACCACCAGGGGCCCGTCGCGCATGATGGCCCTGGTCTGCCCCGATTCAAGACAGGCTTTTTTCTCGAGGTACCTGGTGAAGATTTCAGTCGTCCTTTCCATCTTCCTCACCCTGGGCGACCCTGGGAGATTCCTTCCTCCGGCAGAGGTCCTGGAAGTCGCAATACCGGCAGACCTTGTCGTTGGAGTAGTTCGGTGGGAAGGTGCTGTCTTTGACGGCCTTGGCCATTTCCGAGAGTGCTGTTTCCACTCGGGAGGTTGCTTCACCGAGTCCCTTGGCCGGTAACTTTCCCCACCCGGAAAGCACTTCCGGGACGGGTTTTTCGAGGCGCCCCGTGATGGAGCAGTCCTTCTGGGTCAGGTAGGCATAGCCCGAGACGGGTATGTTCCTCATCTCCTGGAGCATCACGGCGTAGGCGGGCAGCTGGAGCGAACTGCCCAGGCTCCTTGCCCTTCCCGTCTTGTAGTCGAAGACCAGGGCCGAACCGTCCTTCAGGTGGTCGATGCGGTCGAACCTTCCCCGGAAGAGCACTCCGTCGATCTCCGCTTCAAGGAGTTGCTCCCTTTCCTGGAATGTCCTTGCCGCGGCTAGGCCCGCCTCGTCCATCTCCTGCTGGAAGGCGGCCATCCTGAAGGCCTGCTCCCTGAACAGCTCGAGGCGCGCGGGGAATTGCGCCAGTTCCGGGTACTGCTCCGAAAGGGCGGCATCCCAGTGCTTTCTCGCTAGGGTCGCCAGGTTTTCCTCCGTGGTCATCCTTACCGACCAGGCCTTTTCCCAGAGGGCGTGGGCGACATTGCCCGCCCTGGCGGCGTCGAAACCCCAGGGACGCAGTCTTTCAATACGAAGGACTTTTTCGGCGTAGTACTTGAAGGGACAATCACCCCAGGTGTCTATCCCGCTCACCTGGACCCTTTTCGCCAATCCTTCGGGCCAGGGCGTCGGCGGGGGGATTTCGAAAAATCTCGGGGGCCTATAGGGGGGATCGGAGATCCTGGCCTCGATGCCTTCAACGACGGGGTCGCCCTCGCCGGGGATGACGTCCTTCATCGATCTCGAAAGGGGAGGTTCCCCGCCGACTTCGACTATCCAGGGCCGTGTCCCGCTCAGGGTCGACGTGATGAAGGCCGAGGACTGGAGGGGCCTTCCCGAATCGTCCTGGTTTGGTCGGGAACCTATGCAGAGTTCATCGGCCGATGCGATCATCCTCAACAACAGCGCTTCGCGCTGGGTTCTCTTTTCCTTCAGCAGAGGGAGATGGGAGGGCGAAAGCCCTGTTTCGAGGTTATCGTGAATTGCCTCCTTGTGATCGTCCTTCAGCAGGGGCGACTCCCAGAGCCTGCCGGGCCAGGCTTCAGCGGTAAGGCCCGTCAGGATGAAGACCCCGTGATGGGCAAGCACCGGGACGCT
>JAAYIZ010000321.1 GCA_012523215.1 Thermovirga sp. | reverse complement strand
GCCAGGGAAGGCCCATCGGCGCCCCCGCGAGAGAAAGGCAGGCCGCCGTCTTCAGCTTCCACCCCACGAAGAACATCACCACCGGGGAGGGGGGCATGGTCTGCACCGCCTGCGAGGACGCCGCCGAGAGGGTCTCCGTCCTCAGGCAGCACGGGATGAGCAAGGGGGCCTGGAACCGCTACGCCGCCACGGGGACCCCCCATTACGACCTGCTCTTCCCGGGCCTGAAGTACAACATACTCGACATCCAGGCCGCCAGCGGGAACGACCAGCTGACCCGGCTGGCTTCCTTCAACACCCGGAGGCGGGAGATAGTGAGTATGTACAGGAAGGGGCTGGAGGGCCTGCCGGGTATCGTACTGCCTCCCGAACCCGCCCAAGGGGACGTCCACTCCTGGCACATCCTCACCCCCCTCATCGATATCGACTTCCTTGGCTTCTCACGGGATGAATTTATGGCGAAGATGAGGCAGGTGAACATCGGGACGGCCCTTCACTACCAGGCGCTCCACCTCTTCTCCTACTACGCGAGGGAGTACGGCTGGAAGAGGGGCGACTACCCCGGTGCCGAGTTCGTCAGCGACCGGATAGTGTCGATACCGCTGTTTCCGGCCATGACCGACGACGACGTGGCCGACGTGATAGAGGCGATCCGGCGGATCTGCGGGAGGTGAGGCGCCCTTGGGAAAAGGATCTTTGGACGTTTCGGTGGTGATACCCGTCTTCAACGAGGAGGAATCCCTCCCCGGTCTTTTTGAAAGGCTTTTCCCCGTCATGGAGAGCCTGGACAAGAGCTGGGAGGTGGTCTTCGTCAACGACGGGAGCAGGGACCGGTCGCTCGCCCTGCTGGTCGACAGCGCCGGCAGGCATCCCGGTTCCGTCAGGGTGGTGGACTTCAACGGCAACTTCGGCCAGCACATGGCCATCATGGCCGGATTTTCCGTTTCGAAGGGCAAGGCCATCGTGACCATGGACGCCGACCTGCAGAACCCCCCCGAAGAGATACCCCGGCTCCTGCAGCAGATGGACGCCGGGTATGACGTGGTGGGGACGATCCGGTCCACCAGGAGGGACCCCTTCTTCAGAAAGATCGCCTCAAAGATAGTGAACGAAATCACGAATAAGATAACGGGGCTGAATCTCCACGACTACGGCTGCATGCTGCGGGCCTACAGTCGGCGGGTGGTGGACCTGATCAACAGTTGCCCCGAGTCGACCACCTTCATACCCGCCCTGGCCCAGAAGTTCGCCCTGAACCCGACGGAGATCGAGGTGGGACACTCCGAGAGGGAACTGGGAACATCGAAATACAGCCTGTTCAGGCTCATCAGGCTTAACTTCGACCTGATGACGGGTTTCTCCCTGGTGCCGCTCCAGGCGGTCACAATGCTGGGGCTCCTGATTGCGGGACAGAGTTTCGTCTTCTCCATCTACATGGTCCTGAGGAGGCTCATCGTGGGGCCCGAGGCGGAAGGCCTCTTCACCCTCATGACGATCAATTTTTTCCTCATGGGAGTCACCATGTTCTGCGTAGGCATAGCCGGGGAGTACATCGGCAGGATCTTCCAGGAAATCCGCAAGCGTCCCAGGTTCCTGGTGAACCGGGTCTACGGCGATGAGGATGAGTGACAGGCCCGGGACGGTGGTATTCGCCTACAGCGAGGTGGGACACCGGTGCCTGAAGACGCTGATGGACCTGGGAGCCGATATCAGGGGCGTTCTCACCTACGAGGACGACAAGAGCGAGAACACCTGGTTCAAATCAGTGAAGGAACTGGCCCTGGCGGGCGGGGTTCCCGTCTTTACTCCTGCCAGCCCCGGTGATCCTCCCGCGGTGGAACTCGTCAAGAACCTGAAACCGGAGGTCATCTTTTCCTTTTATTACCGCGACATGATCCCCAAGGCCATCCTCTATCTTCCGCGCCTCGGTGCCTTC
>JAAYIZ010000320.1 GCA_012523215.1 Thermovirga sp. | reverse complement strand
TTGGCGCCTATTTCCCTGGCTGCGTCAAGATCAGAAGCGATCACGGGCAACCCCACTTGCGCCGATTGCAGCAGGACAAGCCCCATCCCTTCATCCAACGAGGGAAATACCAGAAGGTCGCTTTCAACCATCCAATCCTGGGGGTTGTCCTGGAAGCCATGGAAGCGGATACGGTCCGATAAACACAGTCGCTCCGACAAGGTCTCAAATTCGGCTCGCTGAGGGCCGTCGCCGATCACGCCCAGTTCCCATTCCTGGTCTTTCAACCCATCCAGCGCCGCGAGCAACACATCAAGACCTTTGATCCTCGTCAGTCGGCCCACGAAAAGTAAACGCTTCACCACTCCTCCTCTTCTTTCCCACCTGGACTCCACCGGTGGGAGCCCATTCGGTATTACCGCTCTGTTCAGGGGCAGGAACGACCGTAGATGCTCCTCCACCGCCTTGCTGACGCAGATAGCCCCCTTCGCCCGGGGGAAGGGTTTCAACCCCGAGTTCAGGCTGTAACGAGCATGGGCGGTAAAAACCCAGGGTACGCCCGACATCGAAGACGCCCACCAGGCGATCCATACCGGTACCCTCGAGTGGGCATGAAGAATATCCCAGTTTTTCCGCTTCGCCCTAGCGGCTATGTTGAAAGCCGAATAGAATCCCGTGGCAGGGTTCTTCCGATGGACGGGCAATTTCCATAGATTTACACCAGGGTCCAGTTTTTCCTCCAGCTTGCCGCCGGCGGTGATGACCGTTACCTGGTGCCCCGACGCGGCAAGTTCATTGGAGAGCCAAAGGACGTGGCGTTCTACCCCGCCTTCGTGGAACTCAGGCAAAACCTGGGCGATCTTCAAGATTCCCACCCCTGGATGATCCACTCGGCCGCCCTCCTCGCTTCGCTGAACGAAAGACCTTCGTTTTTCCTCCCCCGGGCCGGCGACACTTGATCAAGCTTTGCGGGGTCATACTCCATCGCCCAGCCTCTGCTACAGAATGATTCTATCATTAAGTCGAACCTGGGAATGCCCCAAAGCCTTTGACGAGCCAGCAAGTTCTTATCGACCATCTTCGCTGTAAGACCCTGAAGGCACTTCCTTAAGCCCTTTTTCCTTTCGACCCTGAGGATCTGCACCACGTGGCCTCCGGTCATCGCTTCGGAGATCATAGAGACCGAGTCCTCGGTGCAGAATACCCGTTGACAGGACCCGAGCATAGCGGGGACAGGGTTCCAGGGGTCTTTCGACCCTAGGACGAGCATCCTTACGTGGAGAGAGCCTTTCACCATTTCGGCGATTTTTTCTTCCGTCGCTGGAAGTGTCCTTCTAGAAGTCGTGATGAAGACATCGGCGCCAGTCTTTTTGGCTGTTTCAAGGAGAGCTTTCAGGACATTTTCGGCCCATTCCGGAGGGATCGAGTAATTCGCATCGTCGCCACCGATGAGGATGCCCCATTTCTTTTCGGCCTTTGAAGGGAACCTGGAAGCGAGCGGTCTTTCCTCCGTTTCTGAAAGTCCGGCGCCTATCATGTTGGGCGCCCCAAGGGTGGCCAGGAGGTTGGGCGAGGGTTCAGGGAAGTCGTGCTCAGGGACGATGGCGAAGTCGAAGGGAACGGTGCCAAGGACGGAGGGTGTCATCAGGCAAGCGCATTTGCCCCCGGTCGCCCTGGCCAGCGACAAACAGAAAGGTGCACCGGCACTGCCGGCCGAAAGGAACAAAACTTCGTCATTCCTCGCCCCGGAGGAGTCAATCATCCGGGTGACCGATCCATGCAGGCTCAATGCTTCGGCTTTTCCAAGCCAATCAAAAGATATTTCAGGGGAATCTTTTATCAACTTCCGGGCCTGGTTCTTGTAAAGGACGAAGCGTTGAAGCCCCGAAAGCCCTGGTATTTCAATGTCGAAAACATCGGCACCAACAAGCCTTTTAAGCCACCGGGCCACTCCCGCCGACTGGTTTTCATGCCCCCGGATGCCATCTTTCAGAACAAATACAACCTTGGGCCCGCTGAACCTGCCGGACATGATCCGATCACAACCCTTTTCTTTCGCGAAGCGTATAATGCCAAACGTTCAGCACCCCAGGATCCCGCGCACCCTCTCGAGGTCCTCGGG
>JAAYIZ010000319.1 GCA_012523215.1 Thermovirga sp. | reverse complement strand
TTGGCGCCTATTTCCCTGGCTGCGTCAAGATCAGAAGCGATCACGGGCAACCCCACTTGCGCCGATTGCAGCAGGACAAGCCCCATCCCTTCATCCAACGAGGGAAATACCAGAAGGTCGCTTTCAATCATCCAATCCTGGGGGTTGTCCTGGAAACCATGGAAGCGGACACGGTCCGATAAACCCAGGCGCTCCGACAAGGTCGCAAATTCGGCTCGCTGAGGGCCGTCGCCGATCACGTCCAGTTCCCATTCCTGGTCTTTCAACCCATCCAGCGCCGAGAGCAACACATCAAGACCTTTGATCCTCGTCAGTCGGCCTACGAAAAGTAACCGCTTCACCACTCCTCCTCTTCTTTCCCACCTGGACTCTACCGGTGGGAGCCCGTTCGGAATTACCGCCCTGTTCAGGGGCAGGAATGACCGTAGATGCTCCTCCACAGCCTTGCTGACGCAGATAGCCCCCTTTGCCCGGGGGAAGGGTTTCAACCCCGAGTTCAGGCTATAACGGGCGTGGGCGGTGAAAACCCAGGGTACGCCCGACATCGAAGACGCCCACCAGGCGATCCATACGGGTACCCTCGAGTGGGCATGAAGAATATCCCAGTTTTCCCGCTTCGCCCTAGCGGTTATGTTGAAAGCCGAATAGAATCCCGTGACAGGGTTCTTCCGGTGGACGGGCAATTTCCATAGATTTACACCAGGGTCCAGTTTTTCCTCCAGTTTGCCGCCGGCGGTGATGACCGTCACCTGGTGCCCCATCGTGCCCAGTTCATTTGAGAGCCAAAGGACGTGGCGTTCCACCCCGCCTTCGTGGAATTCGGGCAAAATCTGGGCGATCTTCAAGATTTCCACCCCTGGATGATCCACTCGGCCGCCCTCCTCGCTTCGTTGAATGAAAGACCTTCGTTTTTCCTCCCCCGGGCCGGCGACACTTGATCAAGCCTTGCGGGGTCATACTCCATCGCCAAGCCTCTGCTACAGAATGATTCTATCATTAAGTCGAACCGGGGAATGCCCCAAAGCCTTTGACCAGACAGCAAGTTCTTATCGACCATCTTAGCTGTAAGGTCCTGAAGGCATTTCTTTAAGCCCCTTTTCCTATCGACCCTGAGGATCTGCACCACATGGCCTCCGGTCACCGCTTCGGAGTTCATGGAGACCGAGTCCTCGGTGCAGAATACCCGTTGACAGGCCCCGAGCATAGCGGGGACGGGGTTCCAGGGGTCTTTCGACCCCAGGACGAGCATCCTTACGTGGGGAGAGCCCTTCACCATTTCGGCGATTTTTTCTTCCGTCGCTGGAAGTGTCCTTCTCGAAGTCGTGATGAAGACATCGGCACCAGTCTTTTTGGCTGTTTCAAGGAGAGCTTTCAGAACATTTTCGGCCCATTCCGGAGGGATCGAGTAATTCGCATCGTCGCCGCCGATGAGGATGCTCCATTTCTTTTCGGCCTTTGAGGGGAACCTGGAAGCGAGCGATCTTTCCTCCGTTTCTGAAAGTCCGGCGCCTATCATGTTGGGCGCCCCAAGGGTGGCCAGGAGGTTGGGCGAGGGTTCAGG
>JAAYIZ010000318.1 GCA_012523215.1 Thermovirga sp. | reverse complement strand
CGATGCTGAGAAAGAGGAGGCCGTCCTCCTCTCCGGTCTGGATTCTCAACAGGCGAAGGGCTTTTTTCCTCTCCAAGGGCCATCCCCTCTCCCTGATGATGCTCTCCAGGCTCCTGATCCTATCCCTAGTCTTGGGATGATCCGCGTATATGCCCGGATCGACGTAGGGCCTTTTCATTTCTTCTTCCTGCAGCCTCTCCATGACCGTCACGGCCCCCGCCGGTTCGTATCCCGACTGTAACAGGATATCCAGTCCCCCGGCATCGGCCTCTCTTTCGAGGTCTTTGCTGTAGGAGTTCATGATCGCCACCTGGGCGAGGTTCGCCAGGATCGGTGCCGCACCAGCGCCTCCCGTAGCGATTATTACCGCCAGGGCGCCGATGGTAAGGCGCTGGTTCCTGGACGATTGGATTATTCCGTGTTTACGGTCGGTATGGATCAGTTCATGGGCCAGGATCGAGGCGACCTCATCGTCGCTACGGCAGAATTCGAGCATCCCCGTGGTCATGTATATCCTGCCGCCAGGAAGGGCAAAGGCATTGGGTCTCTTTTCCTCCACAAGACGGACCTCAAAGGGGAGGTCTCGCTTGGTGTGGGGCGTAAGCCTCGAAAGGATCATGGTGACCCTTGACACCCGTACGGGGTCGGTCACGCGGTCCCAGTGCTTTTCTACCTGTTCGGAGACCTTTTCGGCCAGCTTGATCTCCCTGTCCAGTTCATCCGTGTCGGCTTCGCAAGGGGATGAGAAAAGCAGGACAAAAAGGAAGAGCGCGAGGACATATCCGATAGCGGTAATTCGTGTCCGCATGGGCCTACCTTCCCGGATCGTTGGTGGGATACTCCACCCACTATTCTATGGCAAAGAACCCAATGCTGGAATGCCCTGGAGTTCCGACCTGAGACACCTTCGCCCCAGCTGTGCGCAGAATCAGCCGCTCCCGAGGATACACGCGAGATTAAGGGTCATCGCCCGGATGATCGCCGCAACCTCCCGGTAGCGGGAAAGGCCTGATCCGAAGGGGTCCGGAACCTCCGGGGCTTCTCCGCCATAAAAGGGACGGGAAGCCTCCCCAAGGAGGCAAATCGTCAATCCCCGATCCGGGAGAAGGGTTTTCATGCGGCTGACATGCTCCCTGGTCATCCCCAGGACCAGGGAGCCCTCCGAAGGGCTCAGAGCACTCACCGGCCTCGAGCGGTGCTCCGAGATGTCGATGCCGTGCTCGGACATCACCCTGATCGCCAGCTCTGCGGCGGGGAGACCCTCTATAGCCATGACCCCGGAGGAGGAGACATTCCAACCGCCGGTCAACCCATGGAGCCCGAGAAAATACCTCATGAACCCCTCCGCCATCGGACTCCTGCAGGTATTGCCCGAGCAAACGAACATAACCTCCCTCGAGGGGTTCAAGCCACCCATGGAGTCAGTCAAGCTTTTCGACCTGGACCTGTACGGCGAGCTGGTCTATCTCCAATCTGCCCCAAAAACCCTTTTCGACACGGAGCGAGTTCTCCCAGGCACAGGCCGTGGAAAAGCGTATGGTCTCCTCGACGTCCATTTTCTCCTCCCTGGCGATTATGAAACCCGCGACCAGGGCGTCATCGGAGGCAAACAGCGAGGCCAGGCCCTTCCGCTCAAACTCCGCGAGATAGATTCCCTCGGGGGAGAAAAAGACTGCACCGTAATTCCTGTAGGAGGCGACGGCCCATTCGACCCCGTAATCATGTACCCTGGAGACCACCTCGATGAGGTTGTCCAGGGACGTGAGCGAAATACCCGCCACCCAGGCCATAAAGCGGTGATCCACCCTCGCGAAGGTCGGACCCTCCTCGATAGCGGCCAAAAGAGGCGGCCCCGCCGCGTCGAGGAGGGTGGGGATCCCTTTTGACTTGGCTCTTTCGACCAAGTCTCGGTAAATATCCTGGGGAACTCCCGGCGGAAGGGAGCCTCCGATCATGACGAACCGGGCCCTGACGAGCATCCTTTCATAGTTGGTCAGGAACCTTCCGAGGGCTTCCTCGGGGATGTAGGGTCCGCTTTCCGCCACGCCGGTCTCGATATGGCCCACTTCATCCACGATGTACACGTTTGAACGGGTCTCACCGGGGACGTGAATGAAATTGGTGGTTATATGGAGCCTCCTGAGGGCATCCCTGATATATTCGCCGTTAAACCCCGCCAGGAAACCCATCGCCACCGATGGAAAGTCCACCTGGGATAGCATGTAGGAGACATTGATGCCCTTTCCGCCCGGCGACCTGTTGACTTGACCGGCCCGGAACCATTTACCCGGCCGAAACTCCGGGACGAGGCACTCTTCGTCAACGGCCGGGTTCAGCGTTACGGTCACTATCATGGTTCGCACCTCCCCTGAGGATCGCGAAGGCAATCATTACCCGGGTTACGGGGCGGAACCGATCACGACAGGAATTTCACGGCCTCTTCCATGGACTCCACTTGCTGCGAACGTTGGATCTTCCCCTTTCGGAACTCCACCATGGCGGGGAGTTTCGCGATGCCCAGTTTCTCGACCATCCTCTTGTTCTTGTAACCATCCAGAAGGACCACCTTTTTTGATGCGCCGATGGAGTACTCCTCGATCTTAGTGGCGAGCCTCGCCTGAATCTCGTCAATGCTGGAAAAGAAGAAGGCGGTGACGTGTTCAGGCTCAAGGAGGAGGCCCTGGATGTGCAGTTGTTCCGATAT
>JAAYIZ010000317.1 GCA_012523215.1 Thermovirga sp. | reverse complement strand
CTTCAAGCCAGTCTTATACATTTGATGGAAATGGTTGAAGAACTGGGGCTGATAGTTATGGGTATGCCGTTTGTCAAACATATTGAGAAAGATCTCTGGGAACTGAGGGCAAAGGCAAAAAGCGGGATTGCAAGAGGAATATATGTGACCAGAACGGGGAGAAACATTTACATATTGAGAGTGATACACAAGAAAACTGCCCGGCTGACAAGAACTGACATCGAAGTTGCCCGGCAAAGAGCAAGGAGGATAAACAATGATCACTGAATTCAAAAAGATCAAAAAAGAACTTCTTAAAAGCTCCCAATTCAGAGAGGAATACGAGAAACTCTCCAGCGAATACCAGATCGCCAGAATGTTGATCCTCGCACGCAAGGAGGCCGGAATGACCCAGCAGGAAGTGGCGGAAAGGATGAGAACCTCACAGTCAGCCATCGCCAGGATCGAGTCGGGAAAACCGGGAAACCTTCGATCGATCGAAAGATATGCAAATGCCACCGGGAACAGAGTAAAGATAGATCTTGTAAGAGCGGCAAGCAGCGGATCAAGGAAAACTGATCTTTAACCAAACAGGCATAATCAGGAACCAGGAGTGACTGGCGTATCACAACAATTCCTTTCGCACTTGGGGACCCAAACACACACACCGGCAAGGAAAGGGGGCGCGATCGCGCCCCCTTGATCTGCAGTCTCGAACTGAAAACTTCATTTTTGACTCAGGGTTACCAGCCGCCACCGCCTCCCCCACCACCGCCTCCGCCGGAGAAGCCTCCTCCTCCTCCGAAACCGCCCCCGAAACCCGAACTGGACCCCGGAGCCGCCGATGAGGACGCCACGGCCGTCCCAAGGCCGCCGCTGAGGCCTGTCATGAAGGAAGCCGCCCCCAGGGAGTAAACAGGGTAAGTCCCCGTGTACCATTGCGGATTATACTGGGCTTTCTTGAGAACGTCATCGAAGTGGGCGGCCCACTCCTTCTCCACTCCCAGGGCGATGGCGTAGGGGAGCAGACTTTCAAAGTGCCGGGGCGTGTCCTCGGGCATGTCCACCCTGGCCAGGGCCTTTATCCGTTCCTTCTCGGCGGAAATAATGTACATGCGGAGACCCTCCAGCTGGTCCATGAGCTTTCTTCCCTCCGGGGTGTAGTTTTTCATGAGCCTGAAGAAGAGGACGTTCAGAAGAAAGGCCGCCGCCAGCGAAAGGGTGAAGTTGTAGGACAGTTCACCGGGAAAAAGCCGCAGGAAAAGCGCCTCGGCCCCCATGAAGGGTATGGAAAAGACCAGCAGGAAGAGTCCCCTGATGAAGAAGCCCGCCTTTTTTCTTCGGAAACCCTCTCCAAGGGAGGTTAAGGCCGTAAAGAGCAGTAAGCCGATCCCCAGGGTCCAGGCGCCAAGCCACAGCGTGGGAAAGAGCGAAACCCCCTCCCCTGCCCCCCCGGCTCCAAGGAGGGATGCACTGAAGCCCATAGTGACCAGGGTCATGGTTATGCCGAGGGCGACCCATTTCCAATTCCTCAGGAAGAAGTCCTTCCCCCGGTAGGCTATGTGATCGGTTATGGCGGCCTTGGCCGAGGAGAAAGCCTCGTGGTTTTTCTGATCCACGTCGAGGGATCTCCCCCCTGGGAAAAGCGACGCCAGGAAAGCATTTTCTACGATGGGGAGACCATTGCGGTCCTTGTCCGTGGGGTGAAGGGTGAATCGGTTCTTCCCCCGGCTGAAGAGTCCCTTGGGGACGTCGCGCTCCTCTATCCGGAGGAAGCCCCTCACCCCCAGGTCGATCAGGGTGGCGGTGAAGGTGTCGTCCCTGAATTTCTGGTTGTGGACATAGGAGGCCATGGCAGGAGTGACGCCTTCGGGCGGGTAGAAAAGCGGGATGATGTTGCCGGGACGAAGGTCCTTGCCCCAGCGGCTCCAGGCCAGCATATAGTAGAGGAAGATCAGCGCCACCGACAGGGGCGGGAGGTATTTGCCCCAACGCTCGGCCAAGCCAGCCCGGGCCTGTCTTTTCAGATAGTCCTTCGAGGGCAGGATGTACCCCT
Organism: Thermovirga sp.; assembly: GCA_012523215.1. Lineage (NCBI taxonomy): Bacteria > Thermotogati > Synergistota > Synergistia > Synergistales > Thermovirgaceae > Thermovirga > Thermovirga sp. The sequence continues at coordinate 1,113 of JAAYIZ010000317.1, read as the reverse complement.
TGGGGAATCCGACCACTATGGTGAGACCCTCCCCGACCCTGAGGGGCGCGGTGGTCTGGAACCAGGCCGTGTGGCTGGCTGTTTTGCCCGTGGCGTCCTGGGCGCGGGAACCCTGGGGGCCGGTGTACCAGGCGATCTTCTCCACGGGGACATTCTCCGGCAATGCGACCAGGGCGGTGGCCCTGTCGATGGGAAAATCCCAGCCGGTGCCGGTGACATTCCAGTAGAGTTCGTCGTGGTCTTCGAAGAATCCTACCTGCTCTGTGGTGGTGTAGACGACGGTGTAGGTATGCTCGCCCAGGGGCGCGTAGGAGTTGGGGTCGCCGATGCGGACTCTGACGCCGTTGCTGAGCCTTTCGGTCTTCCACGGGACGGGGCTTCCGTCGAGAAGCACGGTCTGCACCGAGAATCCCACCCGGATGGTGTTCCCACCGGGTGATCTGTACAGGGTGGGGAAGTCCCTGAAGATGCCCCTCTGGATCTGGTCATGCTCCACGCGGACGGTGATGTCCTCCCTGACGGCGAGTGTGCCGCTTTGCTCCACACGGATGGAGCTGTCGAAGGACAGTATCCTCTCCGCCGCGGAAGTTGCCGGGGCGAGAGCAAGGAGCAGAAGGAGAGCCGCCAAGGCACGCCTGAAGGTCCTCATGGTGGGAACCCCCGCCAGGATCCTAACTAGAACTGCACCCTTGGGACGGCGCGGTCCTCCTCGGCCGCCTCGAAGTATTCGCGGCTGGTGAAGCCAAAGGGCCCGGCCAGCATGTTGTTGGGAAAAACCTGGATGAGGGAATTGAAGGCCCTGACGGTGCCGTTGTAGTACCGGCGGGCCATCTGGATCTCCGCTTCGAGGTTCCCCAGATTTTGCTGAAGATCCAGGAAGTTGGTGTTGGCCTTAAGTTCGGGATAGTTCTCAGCCACGGCGAAGAGGGAGCGGATGGTCCCGGTGAGGGCGTTCTCCGCCTGGGCCCTCTCCCCGACGGAGCCGGCGCCGACGGCCGCCGCCCGGGCCTGGGTTACCTTCTCGAAGAGTTCTTTTTCGTGCTTGGCGTAACCTTTGACGGTCTCCACAAGGTTTACCACCAGGTCGGCCCGACGCTTGAGCTGGACATCGAT
>JAAYIZ010000316.1 GCA_012523215.1 Thermovirga sp. | reverse complement strand
CATGATCGACGTGGGCTATGATACAAAAGTTCCTGATGCGTTCGATGGGTACCTTCATTTTGAGACACCTCTGGTCTGAGAAACGAAACCAATTCTAACCAACAGGGAGGGAAATGTCACCGTTGGGAAGCGCTTTCACCGGATCCGGTGGGGTCCAAGACACTGAATTCAGGGCCGAAAGTGCGGATCATCGAGCCAGGACCGAATGTCACCTGGGGTGTTTATGTTCAAGAAGGAGCGCCGGTAGCCGGGGATGTGGGAAATATCCTTCTCCTCGATGACAAGGGGGGAAATATCCGAAAAGAAGGAGGTGATCTTGTGCCTGGACATTGAAATGGCCCTTTCCACGGCGTTGACGCACCTCCTGTGATAAAAGGCATGAAGAGGCTCGAGGAAGCCTCCTATCCTCGCGATGACAGCGTCCCTGTCGCCTTCTCTCTTCGACCACATTAGCTTTACCACCGCGCCATTGACAAGGGGCATATCGCACCCCATCACGAAAGTCCATTCCTTTTCGGAAGCCTTCAGGCCTACGGCCATTCCTTCAAGGGGGCCCAGGCCCTCTACTCTATCGGATACTATTCTGATCCGGCCTTTTTCGGGTAGCGACTCGATCATCCTGCCCAACAGGCCAACATCCTCCCTTCGGCAAGCTATGATGACCTGGCTGAAAAGGTTCAGGGCTCTTTCGAGGACCTCCAGGATGAGGCAACGGCCTTCGATGGAGAGAAAAACCTTGGCCCCACCGGCCCTTTTGCCGCAACCACCGGCAAGAATAATGGCGGCAACGTCGATCACACCGCTGCCGCCGTAGGTACAAGGATTATTCGACCTATTTCGGCTTTTAATGCCCTTACCCAATATCCTCAAGATTTGTCCTGAAGACCAGGTAGTAAAATATGGCGACGAAAAGAATTCCACCGATCATGTTACCAATGGTGACGGGGACCAGGTTATGGAGGTAACCACCCAGGGAAACCTGCGACAGGACTTCCCGGGAGAGGCCTGTGCCGCTTACGGTCGAAGGATCGCCCTTGAGGAGGATCCCCAAGGCCATGAAGTACATGTTAGCGATGGAGTGTTCATAACCGGAGGCTACAAAGGCCATGATGGGAAAGAATATGGCCCAGATTTTTCCTATTATGTCGGTGGCCGCCATGCTCATCCACACGGCTAGCACCACGAGCCAATTACAAAGGATGCCACGAAAAAGGGCCTCGCAAATGGGAAGGCTCATCTTGCCGGCGGCTATCTTGAGGGCATTGACGCCGATCGGACCCTTCCAGAGGCCGGAATAAAAGATCAGGAATGCCACGATAACACTTCCGAGCAGGTTGGCCACGTAGACCCAAAACCAGTTCCTGGCTACTCCACTCATGGGAATGCAGCCAGCCATCACGCCGAGGGGCATCATGCAGTTCCCCGTGAAGAGCTCGGCTCCCGCGATGACCACGAGCATCAGGCCGACGCTGAAAATCGCCCCGCCGAGGAACTTCGAAAAACCAAGGCCCATATTGGCGGCAAGGTCATGGGTCACAACCGTCATCAGCCATCCCCCGAAAGCAATGTAGGCGCCGGCCATGATTCCCAGAAGGAGCATCTGGGGGATACTCCAGGCCACCTTGGCCTTTGCTGCGAGGCACGCGGACTTGGCTAGTTCAACAGGAGTCTTGAAACCTTCCATTAGGGCAATTCCTCCTCACAAGTTTTAGTTCCCTCCAAATGGGGTCAGCGATGAAACCCCTGGATCCTGAGGGCATTACCAAGCATCTTCCCAAACATGCCTGGTATTCTAACACGGAATGTTATTTTTTACACTAATAGACCCTACGCTCCACCCATCCTTTCACATACTTCCAGAAAATCATTGACATTTATACAATAAATACGAATAATGTAAGTATTTGCAGGACCGGAAGGGCACTCAATGGAAAGCAGGATTAGGCTCGACGTTCCCGCGCCAGGGAATTCATCCACGGGGAGAATTTCTTCCATGCTACCGAAGAAATCCGGCAAGAGAAGAATCGTAAGGGTGACGACCTGGCTAGGCGCGAACCTGCTCGAAAGGCCCGCGAAAGGTCATCCTCCACAGGGACGACAGCCTCGGTCGCGAGTGATCTACGAACGGATCAAGGGAGGTTGGAAATATGGAACTCGACCATAGGTCAGTCGGACTCAGCAACGCCGAGTACGGTGTGATCGTCGAAACCCTGGGACGGGAACCGAACCAGGCGGAACTCAGAATTCTCGGTGTAATGTGGTCCGAGCACTGCAGTTACAAGTCCACGAGAAGACTCTTGGCCACGCT
>JAAYIZ010000315.1 GCA_012523215.1 Thermovirga sp. | reverse complement strand
TTTTCATCCCCCCCGGCTATCATCTCCTCGACCTCCCGGAGGTCGTTAGTGCCCAGGTGTGCCACCAGCCCGCCGCCGCCCACCATTTTTTTCATCAATTCTTCGAGCTTTATGCCCGTTGAAAAAATGAACTTGACCATTTCTCCCGCCGGCAGCGAACCTGCCCTCTCAGGGGTGAAGGGCCCTTCGCCGTCGAGAGCGTTGTTGACATCGATGACCCTCCCGCCGCGGTGGGCTCCCACGGAGATACCTCCTCCCATGTGGGCCACTATGAGGTTTGCCTTATCAAAATCCTTGCCGAGTTCACTCGAGGCCCTTCGGGCCACGGCTTTCTGGTTCAGCGCGTGGAAGACGGACCTCCTTTCGATCTCGGGGATTCCGGAGAGACGGACCTCGTCGATGAGTTCATCGACGACGACGGGGTCGACGATGAAGGCCGGCACTCCTCCGGCCTCATCGGCGATCCTTTTTGCCAGGGGGCCCCCCAGGTTGCTCGCATGGGAGCCAAAGCGGCAACTCCTGAGGTCCTCGAGCATCTCGGTACTAACCTTGTAGGTCCCGCCAGGGATGGGGCGGAGGAGACCGCCCCTTCCCACCACGGCGTCAAAATCCGTCGCCTCCGCGTCCCTCTTCCTTAATGCCTTGCGGATCTCTTCGAGCCTGAACTTCTCCTGGGCAGGGATGCTGGAGAACTCCCTGATCCTGTCCGCGTCGTACCTCTGGGTATCCGACCAGGCTTCTTCCAGCCCCCTGAAGAGAGCCACCTTGGTGCTGGTGGAGCCGGGGTTGATGGCAAGAACGACGGAGGGCTTCATACCAGGTTCCGACAGATGTTACTTGTTCTGGTAAGCTGCCAGCACGACGGCTGAAGCTATCGATAGGAGCTTCGTCTCCGGTGAATCGGACCTGCTGGTGAGCACCACGGGAGCCTTCGCTCCGAGCACTAGCCCGGCCGTCTTGTTATCGGCGAAGTAGACGATAGCCTTGGCGAGCATATTGCCCGCCTCGATGTCGGGAACGTGGAGGATATCGGCCTTGCCGGCCACCTCGGAGACAATCCCCTTGTGCCTGGCCGACTCCTCGCTCACGGCGTTGTCCAGGGCGAGGGGTCCGTCGATGACGCAACCCTTGATCTGGCCTCGGCGGTTCATCTGGGTCAGCACGGCGGCGTCGATAGTGCAGGGCATATCCTGGTTGACCACCTCGACGGCGGCGAGGGCCGCCACCTTGGGTGTCTCGATGCCGAAGGCGTGAGCGAGGTTGACGGTGTTGTTGATCAGGTTGACCTTCGTCTGGAAATCGGGAGCAATGTTGAAGGCCGGATCGCAGATGAAGAACACCCTGTCGTAACCCTTCACCTGGTGGAGGTAGACATGGGAGAGGGTCCCGCCGCTGCGCAGGCCCACTTCCTTGTTAAGGACGCCCCTTAAAAAGTTGGCCGTGGAGATCATGCCCTTCATGAGGATATCGGCCTTGCCGGAGGAAACCAACTTGACGGCCTCGATCCCGACCTCCCCCTGCCCACTCTTGACATCCACCACCTGGTAATTCGAAAGGTCTATGCCCATCGGGTCGGTCACTTTTTTCAATTTGTCGGCATCGCCGACCAGGAACGCTTCGGCTACCCCTTCCTTGCGGGCGTTCTCGACGGCCTCCATGACCTCGGCGTCCTCGGCGAGGGCGACGGCGATCTTCTTCGGACCGACTTCCTTGGCAAAGGCGAGCAGTTCGACCAGCGAAGTGATTCTTTTCATCGATGAAACCTCCTTAATTTATTATTTCTGACCTATATTCCATATTAAATTTTTTTCAGTTTTATGCTCTCGCCAACACCGCCCCGAAGGCGATGGAAAGCAGCTTGGTCTCGGCGTTGTCGAAGCGGCTGGTCATCACGACGGGTCTTCGGGCGCCGACAACGACGCCGGCCCCACGACCCCCCGACATGTAGAGCATAACCTTGCCCATGAGGTTGCCGGCTTCGATGTCGGGGACCAGCAGGATGTCGGCATGACCGGCCACCTCGGAGACGATGCCCTTGTGCCTGGCCGCCTCCTCGCTCACGGCGTTGTCCAGGGCGAGGGGACCGTCCACGACGCATCCCTTGATCTGTCCCCTCCGGTTCATCTGCGTCAGCACGGCGGCATCGATGGTGCAGGGCATGTCCTGGTTGACCGTCTCGACGGCGGCCAGCACCGCGACCCTGGGGCACTCCACGCCAAGCCTGTGGTAGCATTCCACGGCGTTTCCTATTATCGCTGTCTTGGCGGCCAGGTCGGGATACATGGACATCCCCCCGTCGGTGAGGCAAAAGACCTTCCCCGTTTTTGGAATCTGGAAGAGGAAGACATGGGAGAGAAGGGAACCGGAACGGAGGCCCCACTCCTTGTTCAGGACGGCTTTCAGCAACGTGGCCGTCTTGATATTGCCCTTCATCAGCAGGTCCGCCTCTCCCGAGGAAACGGCCTTCACGGC
>JAAYIZ010000314.1 GCA_012523215.1 Thermovirga sp. | reverse complement strand
CCTGGTAGGTGGTCAGGCCCACAATAAAAAGGCTTGAAGAAAAACCCGTAAGAGCTCGAAAAATCAGTATCAGGGAGACGGAAGACCCCGCCAGGGCAACCCCGGCCCCGCTGGCCATGCAAAAGAATGATGCCGCGAGCATCACCTTCCGGATGGAAAACCTCTCGAGGAGAATGCCGGCGAGAGGGCTGGTGATCGTTGAGACGGCGAAGTAAATCCCCAGTATCCATCCCAGGGTTCCGGGATCAGTGACCCCCATACCCTGCAGGTACAGGGCAAGGACGAAGTACAGATCGCCAAAAGCCATTATGGCGAAGTTTCCCGCCAGGAATCGGAGCGTGAGGACCCGGGACGAGTTCATGGATGAGACACCTTCTTCATGCGGAACACGGATCTCATGCAGTGTAGCATGAGGAATCGCCGAGGTGTCAACCGGGGAGGCGGGCCAGGTTCTTGAGGTGCTGCAGCTCCTGCGGCTTTATCTCGCCCGAGACGAAGGGCGAGTAGACGGTATTGTTCTGCAGGAGGGGTTCATGCAGCACTTCGGGGTGCTTGCGAAGGACCTCTTCGAAGAGGGGCGTGCCGGGGATTGGGGAGAATTGGGCTAGTTTCGCCTTTGCCCCCTGGGACTTGATGAAATGGATCGTTTCGGCTGCGTCATGGGGCCCCTGTCCCGGAAGGCCTACAAGAACATAGGTCTCGACCTGGTCGGGCCTGTAACCGGCCTCCAGGAGATAGGACACGGCAGCCCTGTACTCCTCGGGAGAAGCTTTGAAGTCTCCAGCCTTGAGGTTGACATCATCGATACCTTCAAGGCTGAGGCGGATGGTCTTGAAGCCCCTCCGGTACAACAGGGAAGCGCAGTCCCGATCTATCTCGCGAAGGTGAAGTCCGTTGGGGGTGTGGAGCCTCAAATCGGGGTGGCACGCGGCAATTTTTTCGCAGAGGGGATAAAAGTGGTTCTCCTTCCCGACGAGGAGGGCATCGTCGTAGAAAGCGAGGTCGCCCGCCCCCAGACCGACCTGGAGGTCTATCTCGGCCATCAAACGATCCAGGTCCCTTTGCCGGAATTCCGGGTGGAGCAGCGAGGAGGCGCAGTAGGAGCATCTCCTGGGGCACCCGGTGGATGAAAGGACCACCCCGAAGGTTAACCGTCCATAAAGGTCCATGGCCGGCATGGAGGAGGGGAGGGGCAAAGGCTCCGTTTGGACCAGGTCCGCCCCCGAGAGGGCGGCATGCTCGGGGCAGAGGACGGGGTATATGCCGCCGAGGATCACCGGGACACCCGGCAGAATCCTCCTGAGTTGTTCTACACACCAGAAGACGCCCTTGTACCAGTAGGTCATGGCGGAGGTGACGAGAACGAGGTCCGGCCGTGGCAGGGCACTTATCCTGGAGGCCAGTTCCTCTTCGTCCAGCCCGTAGTGCCAGAAACGCCGGGGGACCCCTTGGTAGACTTCAGGCTTGGGTATTTCCCTCCTGGCGGGGGCCCTTCGGCCATACTTCTTGTCGGAACTGCCGGATGCGCGGATGCAGTCGACGAGGCTTACCTCGTTGCCCCTTTCTCTCAGGAATCCGAGCAGGAAAAGAAGGCCCAGGGGCTTTGCCCAGAAGTCGAAGAAGGCGAAGTCCATCACCGGGGGGTTCACCCCGAGTACTCTGCGCCCCTTCAGTGAACCGAGAAGGCCGGCCAGGTCACTCATAGGATCCGTTCCCCGCTGCCTGGACCGGTAAACCCCTGGGGCGACCGGCCGAAAAGGCTGGATTGCCGAATCATCTTCATCATGGTTTCTCCCCTTTGTCCCTTCCCGCGATCCCGAGAAATCCTCCCGAGATGTCCATTATATTTCACAAAACCCCGGTGGCTTGAAAGATATCTCGTGGGGGAAATTTAGCCGGAAGGTGCACCCTTTCCTTTCTGAGGAGTAGAATAGTGTACAGGATCCAAAATGATAAGAGCCGGGCAGGTGAGGATGATGAACGTGAAAAGGCTGGGTCTTGTACTATACGTTATCGCCCTATTGTTTTTCTCCAGTCCGGGCTTTGCCGCGGAGTTCAAGGCGGACATGACCATGGAGACCAGTGGGGAGACTATCACGAGCAAGGTTTTCGTCAGCGGTAGTCTCATGCGCCAAGAGACGGAGGTCCCCGGCGGGGGAACGAATATCAGCATCATCGACGGGGCCAGGGGGTTAATGTTTGTTCTCATCCCCGGGGAGAAAATGTACATGGAATTTCCCAATAACCAGATGATCTTGGGCGACGAGGACATCGAAAAAAAACTTTCCGATGAAGCGGATTTGAAAAAGATCGGGACGGAGACGGTCGAGGGCTACCAATGCGACAAGTACGAAGTGATCTACAAGAATTCCGAAATGTGGGCCCTGGAGAGTTCCGTGGTATGGGTAGCCCGGAAACTCAACTTCCCGATCAAGGGAATTTCCCAGGGAAAAAACGGCCAGGTCGTCATGACATGCAAAAATATCAGCGAAGAGATTATCGACCAGTCTCTCTTCGAGGTCCCAAAGGATTACAGCAAGTTCTCTTACTGAGGTCATTACGGTTGCCCACCGGAAGATTGAGCGCCCCCGCCCCGGCCGCGTTTGATTCTCCCGGCGCCTGCCGTCTTGGGGTCAGTCCAGAAGCGTTTCGAGCGTCACGGCCATGAAGAACTCGAAGGCATCGCGGAAACTCCTTATGTCATGGCCGGTTGTCTTTTTGATCTTTTCTATCCTGTATCGCAGGGTGTTCCTGTGAATGTTGAGTTCTCCCGCGACAAGACCGGGGCTGCAGGGATGACGGCACCAGGCATGAAAGGTGTGAAGCATCTCCTCCCCGCCGGGGATCTTTCTGAGCCCCGAAAGATTTCTGTCGACGAAAATCCGCCCTTTCTTCATATTTACCGTGGTTAAAAGATCCTCCATTCGGTAGTCGCCGATTGAATGAGTCCTGGCCGGTTCATTTTTCTTGAGCCCTATTGTCAACGCTTTCCAGGCATCGAGGTACGAATCATGGAGTTCTTCCAAGACGCGTGCCGGCGAACCTGCCCCCACCGTCAGGATCAGTCCCATCCCCCTCATCTGCTCCCTGCATTTTTGACAACCAGCCACGATGTGATCCTGGAGGGGGTATTCTTCGGCCCCCTCTATAGGGGCGAAGATAGCGAACCTCCTGCGACCAAGGCTGGAACCGAAGTTCGACGGTTCGGGGAAGATGGACCGGATGATCTCCTGTATGTCCTTTGCCAGGGAAGCCCGCTCCAGGGGGTTCAGATCCTTTTCCTCCATCTCGGTCTTGGCATGCCCTGGTTCCAGTATCAGGCAGACCCTCGGGATGTCGGGTTCGAAACCCAACTCCCTGATCCGTGTCGCCAGGATACCGGGGTCATCGTGACCGGGGGCGAAGGAAGATATATAGGCGACCAGTTCCTGGATCGCCCTGTCCCTGGCCCCCGCGGATTCCTGGATCACTTGCTCCCGGACAAAAAGTTCCGCCTGTTTTTGTACCAGGTAGCCGAAACGGGCTACCTCCCTGTGATCACCGGCGATGGCTATGGAACCCACCACTTCCCCGGCAAGGCAAATCGGAAGGGTGACGCCGGGCTTGACGCCTTTCAAGCGGGAAGCCTCTTCCCGGTCGGTGTAGGTTTCGGCCCGGGAGCTCATGCACTCCAGGGAAGGCGTATGGATCGTCTTCAGCCGGGCAGGATCACTGCTTCCTATGGTCAGGCCCTTTTCATCGGTTATCAGAACATGGTGCCCGATTATGCCGTGGGTTATATCGCAAATCTCCTGGGCAAAGCGCTTCAGCATGGCTATCCCCTCCTTGGTCGGCGGTACCCTTATCGAAGGAAAGCGTTTTGTGCAAAGAAACAAAAAAAGGTCCTCCAAGGGAGTACAAGTCCTTGAAGATGAACAGTATCACGATTCAGGAGGCGAGGCTATAATTTGATCATGCTTGTTCTTGATCACAGGGCAGGGAGGGATAGCCCATGAGGTTGGAATTGCACAAAGTGAGGATCAAAAACATCTCATGGGGTGACGCGACGGAGGTCCGCCGAGGAACCCTGTTCGTCAACCGGGAGGAGATGCTCTCCATCGTGTTGAAGGAACCGCGGTTTGCCAAGGCCGAGTTGGAACTCGCCCGTCCCGGTGAGAGCCTCAGGATAATCCCCGTGAAGGATGTCATCGAACCGCGCTGCAAGCTTTCCGGCCCGGGGGAGGTCTTTCCCGG
>JAAYIZ010000313.1 GCA_012523215.1 Thermovirga sp. | reverse complement strand
TCATGACCCTGGAAGCGGGGGACGTGATTTTGACGGGCACGCCCGAGGGGGTAGGGGAGATATTTCCCGGCGACAGGGTGGAAGTCGACATAGGCGGTCTCGGCGCTCCCTTGGTGATGACCGTATCAGGTGAAGGTGCCTGAGGTCATCATGGCCCTCGCCGTTGACGGCATCAACGACCTGTCGCTCCTTTTGTCCCCACGGTCGGTGGCGGTGGTGGGGGCTTCCGAGAACCTGGAGAGCATATCCGGCCGCCCGATAAAATTGCTGAGGCGCTTCGGTTTCAAGGGCGGCATATTTCCTGTCAACCCCAACCGCAAGACCGTAGCCGGTCTTGAGTGCTATCCCGATATACGTTCCCTCCCCATAACTCCCGATGTGGTCCTGGTGGGAGTGAGAGCCCGGCTGGTCCCGGAGATCGTGGGGCAGTGCTCGGAACGGGGTGTCCCCTTTTCCATCATTTTTTCCTCCGGTTTCGCCGAAAGCACCGACCCCGCGGCGCAGGAAGAGATCCTCCTGAAAGCCAGGGTGGGAGGCATGAGAATCCTGGGCCCCAACTGCCAGGGGTTGGTCAATTTGGCCGATTCAATCCCCTTGAGCTTTTCCGCCTCGCTGGACAGCGACAAACGACTCCTGGGAGGCGTGGCCTACATTTCCCAAAGCGGAGCCTTCGGATTCGCTTCCTTCGCCATGGCCGCCGACAGCGGCGTCGGTTTCAGGTACGTGGTCACCACCGGCAACCAGGCCGACCTGGACCTGGTGGATTTTGGGATGGCCTTTGCAGCCGACCCGGAGGTGCGCCTTTTGGTGATCTACATGGAGGGACTATCAAAGGGCGATCGTTTCATCGAGATGTTGAGGTTCGCGGCCGAGCGCAATGTTCCCGTGGCCGTCCTGAAGGTGGGCAAAAGCCCCACGGGGCAGGCGGCGGTAAAGAGCCACACTGCGGCTCTCACGGGCGAGGATGAAGCCTGGAGGACCATTTTCCGGCAATACGGCGTGATCGAGATTGAGGATTCCGATGACATCGCCGATCTTGGGAAGATTTTCGGCCCCGCCAAGGCGCCCCGTGGAAAGAGGGTCGGAGTGATCACCACGTCGGGAGGGGCGGGGATAATCATGGCCGACAGGGCCTACGATCTCGGGCTGCGGGTCGAACCACTGCCCGATCGGACCAGGGAGAGCCTGGACAAGTTTGTACCCCCCTTCGGTTCCACCCGAAACCCGGTGGATCTCACGGCCCAGGTGATAAATGATCCGGGCAGCTTCAAGTCATCCCTGGAGGCGGTCCTGGACTGCCCAGAGATAGATATGGCGGCGGTCGTCATCTCCATGATCACCGGGAATTCCGGTTGGGCCGTCACCCGCGACATCATCGAGGTCTCGGAAAACGCTTCCAAGCCCTTGGCTTGCTGCTGGCTGATAAACAAAGAACAGGGCGACCCCTTCCTGGAGGAGCTCCGGAAAGGTGAGATACCCTTTTTCGGGAGTCCCGGGCGTTGCGCCTGGGCACTGGCCAGGTTATCGGACTGGACGGTGAGGCCAGCCCTCCCCGAGAGAGCCCCCTCAGACCCGGGGGAGCCCTTTTTGCCACGATTGCCCAAGGACTTGACGGAATACGACGCGAAGAGGCTCCTGGCCCGATGGAGCGTGCCAGTGACCAGGGAGATCCTCTGCGCTTCCCTGGAGGACGCCCTATCGGCCGCTTCCGAGATAGGCTACCCGGTGGCTCTCAAGGTCGTTTCGCCGGATATAATCCATAAGACCGAGGCCGGAGCTGTCGCCCTTAGGCTCAAGGATGAGGAAGAACTGAGGAATGCCTTCGGCCGGCTGCTCGAGAGATCCCTCAAAGCGATGCCGGGGGCCAGGGTCCGGGGGATGTTGGTGCAGGAGATGGTCACCGGCGGTGT
>JAAYIZ010000312.1 GCA_012523215.1 Thermovirga sp. | reverse complement strand
GCCTTATCGCCGAAGAAGACCTCGTTGCCTATTTCGGCCCCAATATAGAGGATGCAGCCCGCGCCGACGGTGACCGCCTCGTCCAGGACGAGGGGGGGCTATTCGGTCGATGACCCGGTGATGGCCGAGAGGCTCGCCTTGATCGGGCGCTTACCCAGGATGGTCCCATCGAGGATTTTGCAGTTGTCGCCGATGCGGACGCCGGGGTGGATGACGACGTGATGGCCGATCTCGACGCCCGATCCTATCTGGACGTCGTCTTCTATTACGACGTATTCGCCGAAGGCGACGTTGGATCCGATGATGGCGTTGCTGGATATGGACATGGAGACCTCCGGGTTTGTAAGGCGAAGGCCGAGGCGACGGGGGAGACAAATGCAGGGACGAGACCTGGTGCTGTTTTTGCGGCTTGCGAATCGCCCTTCAAGCCTTACTAATTTCCCATTTACGAGTAATTTTATTGCTCTTCAATGCAAAATGCAAGGCGGAAGGCGGGAAGACCAAAGGCGTGGACGGAAAGTGCGTGAACCGGAAGTCGTGCGGCGGAGAACTTCCACAGGCAGTTGAAGAAGGCGCCCTGATGAAAATGCTATATCCTTACTACCATGAGGGTCAGTGAAAAATGGGCCCAACCCATACCAAACTGGGCACTGATGCCGGAAGACCTGATGATATACTTCGGGGACAGAATGAAACAGAAACACTAGAACTCAGCCCCGACAGTGGACTTTACACAAAACATTACGCCCCCTTCGGTGCGAAGCCTACCCCCCCTCTCTCTGTTCAGACCACTTCGTCCCGGGGCGTTTTAACGGGGGACCGTGTCGATGGTGCAAGGGGTCGTTTTGCTTCGAAAAAGTGATTCCGCAGCGAAGAAATACTCCCCCCTTGACTCCCGACAACCTTTGGGGGATAGTGTCATAATGCGACTTAACATGGAAGTTAAGTCATGAGAGAGTATACCCTGCTTTTCGAGGGCGAATTTCGCGCTTATGCCCTTGTGAACGAGGATGGGTCATGCAGCGTTGGGGATTTGCTGGAAGCGTTAAATGCTGTAAATCAGTACGACGCAACAACAAGACGAACCATGACCAAAAGGCTGGAATATCTTGTTGAGGGGAAATTGCCCAAGGGTTCACCTGTTCACCACTATGTTGAGAACGGAATATGGCAGATCAGTTCGGGCAAATACAGATTGATGTATTTTTTTGACAAGGAACGAATTATTATCTGTACTCACTGGTTTGAAAAGAAGAGTTCTAAAACCCCTCAACGGCAAATCAGAAAGGCCCTACTGCACCGAGAAAAATACTTTGAAGCCCAACAGGATAAAACTCTTTTTTTGAATGGGTGATGATCATGGCAAAACCAGGTAGCAAGTTTAAAAGAATTTATGAAGAAGCGAGGCGACACCACGATTACTGGATGGAGGATTTACGGCTCCAGTTTTTGAGCGAGATCTCGGCCCTAATGGAAGAGAAGGGCCTATCCCAGAAATATCTCGCCGAATCCATGAACGTATCCGAAGCTTATATAAGCAAGTTTTTTAACGATAACGTTTCAAAAAACTTTACGATGAAGACCCTAATCGAAGTCAGCCGGGCGATCGGAGCGGTAGTGAGGATATCCGTAATCCCCGCACAGGAAGAGGAAGAGTCGAAGTGGTCGCTCCAGGATAGCAGCCTTGAGACGCCTTCCTGGCCGTTTCGCACTTCGGGGGATGGGATCAAGGAGTGGTATTCCCCCGACAACCGGAAGGATAAGGTATTGGCCGCCTGACCGATCATTCATGCGAGGCGGGAGATTATTTCCTGAGGAAGAGGGCAACCATGTCTTCGATAAAAAGTAAGGTCACAAAACTGGATGCCGTGAAAGCGCCCATCAAATTGAGAAATTTGTTTTTCCCCTTGATGTACTTCAAGGCCTTCACCAAGGAAGGCAGCGATGAACCGAGGATGCCAGATCTTCAGATCATAAGGGCTAAGCCATCATTCAGTGAAGATCTTACAAAGTGTTCGGTCATGCTGAGAATAAAATCCGAAGAGGCCTCGGGGACGGACAAACTTTTTTATGAATACGAACTGGCGGCCTTTGGCTCCTTTGAATGGGCCGGCGAAAAACCCAAGGACGAGGAATTTTTGCTCAAATCCATGGCTGTGACGGGCGCAAACATTCTTTATTCAAGCGCAAGGGAGCTACTCGTTCTGATTTCTTCGCGCGGACCCTGGGGAAAGTGCCTTCTTCCAACCGTGTCTTTTATCCCAGAGGACCAACTCGAAGAGCCTGAATTAAAAGTCTCGCTGGAAAAACCAGATGCTTCGAAAAAGAAAAATCAGACCAGGAAGAAGCAAAGGTGATCAGGGGGAGGTTTCCTAGCCTCCCCTTTTAAATAAATCACACCGCCTTGAGTTTTTCCGCGTAAAGGTAAGAGATCTTTTCGTTCAGGGTTGTTGAGCCGTAACCCTCTTCATCATGAGCCAGCTCGGAAAGTTTTGCCGCGTTGAAGCGGCCCAACTTATGGAAAACCTGTCCAGCGAAATCCTTTTCCTCATCATCGAGCGACGAACTGGCACCGGGGTCAGCCAGGGTAAAATCCCTTCTTGTTCCTTCGCAGCGAGGGCATTCTTCTTCCGCTATTTCGATCACTCCGGTTTCGCCCAGGTAATTGAAAAGGGTGTACATGTCGTTTATTCCCTCAGGAACCGGCCCATAGGTGTAATGGGCATAGGACAACCCCGTGATGGACTGGGTGGTCTCCCTGAAAAAGGCGAATTCGCAATAGAACAGGAGTTTGCACATCTTTGTAATGCTGATGGGCTGCTCGGCAATATCCAGCAGGTAGGCGACCAATCCTTTTATCTTGTCAAGGGAAAACGTCCTGAAGCCGTTGAATTCACTGGGTTCCCCTTCGGCGGAACGTTGCAGCAGTTCCTCCAAGTGGGTTCCCTTGTCGAAAGAGCTTTTTACCAGCCTTTTGAGCTTGTGGCGGACGTCCTCCGCCGCGGCGGCCGAGAGGCTTCCCTTGTTCCTTTCGAAAAGGGACAAAAGGGTTTTCGGTGCCTTCGCGGAATGCAGCAAAGCATCAATGGCAGGGGTCTGAAGAGCACCGCCCTCGTAGCGCCGAAGGGATGCCACGCCTATACCCAGGACCCGCGAGAACAGTTCCTGGCTGAAGCCGTAACCGTCCCTGGTCTCCCTTATTTCCTCCGGGGCCATCAGGCGATGCTTCTCGCGGTAAG
>JAAYIZ010000311.1 GCA_012523215.1 Thermovirga sp. | reverse complement strand
CCCTGATGATGGCCGCCGTCCCTTCCATTGCCTTCATCCTTTGCGCGAAAACTGCCACTTCGATCCTGCTCCTTTCAGTGAACCGCACTTTTTGGTCCGTAAAAAAGGTGGAAGACCTATCTCCCTTGAGTTATCCTTGCAGGTGTGCGAAAAATGTCGGGCGCCCGCCCGGCGACATCCGGTGAAGGAGATCCCGCCAATGGACCTGCTTCAAAAGCTCAAGGAGACAGGCATATCCGTCATCCCCATCATGCTCCTGGTACTTGTATTTTACCCCACGCTGGCGCCAATAGGCGTCCCCCTGCTGACGAGGTTTCTCATCGGGGGACTGCTCATAATAGTTGGTTTGGGCACTTTCCTGCATGGTACCGATGTGGGGATTCTTCCCATGGGACACCGCATAGGCGCCGCCCTCGTGCATAAAAGGAGCGTCCTGCTCATCGTCCTCTCCGGTTTCCTCATGGGCTTTTTTATCACCCTCGCCGAGCCGGACGTCAGGGTCCTCGTGGCACAGGTCGGCTGGTTTACACCCACGATCTCGAAAACCATCCTGATCTCTATGATCGGGATAGGTGTGGGTTTTTTCGTATCCATGGGTATGGGCAGGATCCTCCTGAGGACGCCCTATCATTTCCTGGTGATAGGTTCCTACCTCTTGGTGTTCTGCCTGGCCTACTTTTCCGCCCCGCGGTACCTGGGGATCGCCTTTGATGCCGGCGGAGCCACTACGGGTCCCATGACGGTGCCCTTTACTATCGCCCTTGGCGTGGGTATTGCCGCTGTCCGCGGCGCCAAGGAGTCTGAGAGCGATAGTTTCGGGCTCGTGGGCCTGGCTTCCATTGGGCCCATAATGGCGGTTCTTGCCATGGGCATCTTCGAGGGAGGGGGACAAGCCGCATCATCGACGGGGGAGCCCGCGATGGAAGCGTCGATTTCCCTGGCCTCCGCCTTTCTGGGTGTGCTTCCCGAGACCGCCCGAGAAGCCTTCCTGGCCCTGGCGCCGATCGCCCTTTTCCTCTTCGTCTTCCAGGTAACGCTGCTCCGAATGAACAGGAACCAGGTGGTGAGAGTGATCAAGGGCCTCGTGTATACTTTCGTGGGGCTGGTAATCTTCCTGGCAGGGGTGAAAGGCGGCTTCCTTCCGGCCGGGTCGGTCATCGGGGGGATGATCGGTTCCTCTCCCTTCAATTGGGTCCTCGTTCCCATCGGGTTCGTCCTGGGGGCCGTGGTGGTCCTTGCCGAGCCAGCTGTCTGGGTCCTGAACGACCAGATAGAGATGGTCTCGGGGGGGCGTATTAAAAGGCGTTTTATGCTTATCGCCTTTTCCATGGGAGTGGCGGTTGCCGTGGCTCTTGCGATGTACAGGGTCCTTACGGGATTAAGCATCTGGTGGTTTCTTATTCCGGGTTACACGATCGCCCTCGTGCTTACTCTCTTCTGTCCGCCTATGTTCACCGCGATAGCCTTCGATTCGGGAGGCGTGGCCTCGGGGCCTATGTCGTCCACCTTCGTCCTGGCTTTCACTCTTGGAGCTTCCGCTTCCTCGGGGGGCGACCCCATGCTGGATGGTTTCGGGGTGGTAGCCATGATAGCCATGGTGCCCCTGATTACGATCCAGGTGCTCGGGTTAATGTTCAGGCGCAAGGAAAAAGAGGCCGAAAAAAAGAGGATGGAACGAATCGACAGGGAGGAGGATTCATGATGGGCCGAGAGAACTATG
>JAAYIZ010000310.1 GCA_012523215.1 Thermovirga sp. | reverse complement strand
ATTTTAAACAAAAAACATGAAGGGTTCAAGTTCATTGGACAGCCTCTTCCTGGCCGGCATGGGTCGATACTGCCCATGTTACCCGCTCACTCGCCATTAGTATATACTTATAAAGAGAACTTTGACGGGCCTGGGGGGCGGATCACTGGCCTCCATGCGATCCGGGGGGATTATACGATAATGCGGGAATTATGGGGTTTGGTAAGGAAAAGCGGAGTGGAACAGGAAGACGCACCGGACAGGACGTCCCGGGATGTTCCCTGTGATGATGCAGTCCAAGGACGAAGGGTGATGGAACTGTCGGTGGTCATAACCCTTACCGACGACAGCCAGATAGGTCGGTCCGCTCTCATTCTCGCTTCCACGACGGGTCCGGAGGAGGAGAGAATCCTTAAGGAACAGATCACCGATTTCGGCTGGAAGGCAGTGGCGACCGAAGTCGGTGGACTTGCCGGGGATCTGCCCCAGAAGATCACCAGGGCCGTGGTCGGGGCCGCTCTGAACGGCGAGATTGTCAGGAAGAATTCCAACGAGATGCATGCCCTGATGCACGCAGCCTTCGAGGCCATGAACGGCTTCATCTCGGTAGGGATGCTGGAAACAAGTATAGGCATGAAGATCGGGATTGTCAGGAACAGGCACTGGATCGCCGTAGCGGTCGTCGGCGATTCGGCCTACCACGCAGTTGCCCACCATGAGAGGTGCGGGTTGGGGGTTATGCATATTTGATCCGCAAGGGCCGCCCTTATTGTTTTTTCAACAGCCCTGTGTTACATTCCTTCCTTGTGGAATGAAAAGATAGTTTCTTCACGGAGGTGCGCTCAATGAAAAAGGATATACATCCCAAGTATGGTGAATGCAAGGTGACCTGCGCCTGCGGGAACTCCTTCGCGACCGGGTCCACCGTGGAGGAGATCAAGGTAGCCGTCTGTTCCGCTTGTCACCCGGTCTTTACGGGAAAACGCGGCACAAGGGTATCCGAAGCCGGCAGGGTCGAGAAGTTCCAGAAGAAATACGCCGGTACCCGTTTCGGTAAACCTGCTGAAAACGGGGAGGAAGAGAAGAAGGACTGATCCAGCATAATCAAGAGGTGAACCCATGCCAATCAGTGTTCTGCTGCTGGCGAACACCCCCGATCCCGACAGGACGGTAGCCGCCGCCGCGAGGTTATGCTATAGCGACGTCTCCGCTGTGGATATCGCCGAGGATACCAGGAGCGAGGATATTTCCCGTTTCATAGGCCATTTGAGGTCCTCGGGGCACCTCTCCCCCTTCGAACACGCGGCCTTTACCTTCGCCATCGATGGGATCAGCAGGGTCTGTTCGCACCAGCTGGTCAGGCACAGGATGGCCAGCTACTCCCAGCAGAGCCAGCGTTACGTCCATATGAAAGAGCCGGAAGTGATAACCCCGCCGTCGCTATCCTTCAATCCGGAGGTCCTGGACCTTTTCACAAGGGCCGCCATGGAGGCTCACGGCGCTTACAGGAAGATGCTTGAATGGGGAATACCTGCCGAGGATGCCCGGTACATCCTCCCCCACGGATGGGCTACGAAGATAGTGGTGACGATGAACGCCCGCGAACTGCATCACTTCTTCGCGATGCGTCTCTGCCGCCGAGCCCAGTGGGAGATTCGAGACCTGGCCCGGAGGATGCTTATTTCGGCCAGGGAAAAGGCTCCGTTGCTATTTTCACTGGCCGGCCCGGATTGTCTCACCCGGGGGCGCTGCTTTGAAAGCAAGCCCTGCGGAAAACCCTTTTCGACCATGGAAGAGGTCCTATCCGGATGCTAGGGACCACCTACTCCTTTTCCGTCATCCTTTCCCTTGTGCTCCCCTGGTTTTTTTCAACCAGGGAGATACCCGTCGGAGGTCAGGCCGTCATCGAGGGCGTTCTCATGAGAGGCCCCAGCAGTTGGGCGCTGGCCGTGAGATCACCTGGAGGGGATATCTGGAAGAGAAGGTGGGAGACCCTGCCGTGGAACTCCTCCCCGCCCTGGAATCTCCCGGTTCTTCGAGGCCTTGCCATGATGGTGGAGATGCTCGTCACCGGCTTCCGCGCCATCTCTCTTTCAGCCCAGGTGGCACTGGGCGAGGAAGAGAAGATCGGCCCCCTAGAACTGGTCGTGACCTTCGCCGTGGCGATACTCGGGGTCATCGGGCTCTTTATACTGCTTCCCGTCTGGATTTCCGATCTCGGGATACGGTACCTGGGCATGAGCCGTTTCTGGGGAAATATCATGGAAGGTGTGGCTAGGGCGGCGGTTTTCGTGGCCTATATCGCCCTAATAGGACTCTGGAAGGACATCGCCAGGGTTTTCGCCTACCATGGCGCGGAGCATAAGACCATAAATGCCTGGGAATCCGGGGCTACGCTGGACAAGGAACAGGTATCCAGATTTTCGAGGATTCACTCCCGTTGCGGTACCTCCTTCCTGCTTGTGGTGGTCGCCGTGAGCGTCCTGGTCTTCGCGGCGGCCGGGCATGGATCCATCGCCTGGCGGGTTGCCTCGAGATTGCTGCTCCTGCCCGTCGTGATAGGCGTCTCCTATGAGATGATCCGATGGTGCTCGAGGAAGGGCACCCTTGGAAGGATCCTTATGGCTCCGGCGCTCTGGCTCCAATACCTGACCACCCGAGAGCCAGACCTGGAACAGATAGAAGTAGCCCTGGCGGCGCTTGACCTCGCCCTTGAGGGGGAGGATGCAACGGGACAAACCGACGGTGGTGAAAAGTGACGATTAATAATATAGATGGGAAACTGGAAGAACTGGAAAAATCCCTGGAGGATATAGAACGCAGGATGTCCGAGCCCTCGGTGGGTTCGAACCCGGGAGAGCTCCAACGCCTCGGCAAGAAGCGCTCCGAGATCGTCGGGGTCGTGGAGACCTACAGGGAATACAGGGGTGTTCGCTCTAGGCTCGAGGAGGCCAGGGAACTCGTCCACTCGGGGGACCCCGAACTCGAAGAACTGGCTCAGGAAGAGGCGCGCGAGCTCGAGCCGAAGATGGAAGAACTGGAGTCGAGGCTCCAGATCCTTTTGCTCCCGAAGGACCCCAACGACGACAAAAGCGTCATCGTGGAGATCAGGGCCGGGACCGGGGGCGACGAGGCGGCCCTCTTCGCCGGTGACCTCTTCCGCATGTATTCCCTCTTCGCCGAGGGCAACGGCTGGAGCATCGAAGTATTGAACAGCAACGAGACCGGCATCGGGGGTTACAAGGAGGTCGTCTTCAGGATCGACGGACAAGGTGCTTACAGCCAGCTTAAATTTGAGAGCGGCGTCCACAGGGTCCAGAGGGTCCCCGTGACCGAATCGAGCGGGAGGATCCATACTTCCACCGCCACGGTGGCGGTCCTCCCCGAGGCCGAGGATGTCGATGTCGAAGTCAGGCAGGAAGACCTCAAGATTGATACCTATCGGGCCAGCGGAGCGGGTGGCCAACATGTGAACATGACCGACTCCGCCGTCAGGATAACCCATCTCCCGACCGGCATTGTCGTTACTTGCCAGGATGAAAGGTCACAGATAAAAAACCGTGTCAAGGCAATGAATTTCCTGAGGGCGAAGCTCTACGACCTGGAGCTCAGGCATCAGCAGGAGAAGGTGGCAGCCGAGCGCAAGGGGCAGGTTGGAACGGGGGAAAGGTCCGAGAGGATCCGTACTTACAATTTCCCGCAGAACCGTGTGACCGATCATCGCATCGGTCTGACCCTCCACCGACTGGATGGCATGCTAGAGGGGGATCTCCAGGAGATGATAACCGCCCTGGCCATGGCCGATCAGGCGGAGAAGATGAGAACCATGGAAGGTTAAACCTTGGAACTTTGGGAGGCCCGAAAACTAGCTTCCACGAGGCTTATCGAAGCCGGGATCGAAAGACCCTGGTTCGAAGCCGATCTTTTGATCTGTCATGTAATGGGAGTAGAACGGGTTATCCTCCTTGCCCACCCAGAAAGAATCTTCCCCGGTGAGCTTGTTCCAGGCCTGATGGACGTCCTGGAGAGGAGGGCCGCCAGGGAACCTCTTCAGTATATAACCGGTTACTGCGAATTCATGGACCACCTTTTCAGGGTCGGTCCCGGTTGCCTGGTCCCCCGCCCCGAGACGGAATTGCTGGTGCTGGAAAGCAGAAACCACTTCCGGGGTGGGCTTTTCCTGGACTGGGGAACCGGTTCCGGGTGCATCGCTGTTTCCATACTGCTTGACAACCCGTGCAGCAGGTGCGTCGCCGTCGACAGCAGTCCCCGGGCCCTCTCTTGGGCGTGGAGAAACCTCAAGGAAAGAGGCCTCCTGGGAAGATGCCTGCTCTGCCACAGCTCCTCCTTCGAGAGGATTCCTGTTCCAACCTCGGGATTCGAGATGATCATCAGTAACCCTCCCTATATTCCCACCAAGGAGATTTCTGAACTGATGCCGGAAGTGGGCCGTCATGAGCCCCCTTGCGCTCTCAACGGAGGAAAGTCCGGGTTTGACCATTATCTGACCCTGGTAAAATGGGCGCCGACGATCCTTGCGTCGGGAGGCACCCTCATCCTCGAGACGGGAAATGACGAGCAGGCGGAAAGGCTGATTTCAATAACGGAAAAGCCGATGATTTTCGAATCCATGACCAGAGATCTGCAGGGGATCGCCAGGGTGATCGTTTTGAAGAGATCGCCCTTTTGATACAATGTTATGAGTTTTCACGGAGAGAAAACCTTACGTTCAGGAGGAATGCGCCGATGGGAAAAAGGGAACTCGTGATCATAGGAGCAGGACCAGCGGGGCTCACTGCCGCCATCTACGGGAAGAGATCGGGACTTGACGTCCTGGTCCTCGAAAAGGGAATACCGGGGGGTCAGATAAATTCCACCGGTGAGATCGAGAACTGGACGGGCGTCCTCCATGCCAGCGGCGCTGAACTGGCCGATAGCTTCAGAGAACATGCCGAGCACTTCAAGGCCGAGTTCCTGGAAACCGAGGTCAGGAAGATAACCCTTGACGGCGGAAGAAAGGTCATCCATACCGATAAGGGGGAAATAGAGGCCGAAGCCGTCATCATAGCTACCGGCGCCAGCTTCAGAAGGCTGGGTGCTCCCGGAGAAGTGGAATTTACAGGCAGGGGCGTCAGTTACTGCGCGGTCTGTGACGGAGCCTTTTTCGAGGACCAGGAGATCGCGGTCATCGGAGGGGGAAACACGGCCGTGGAAGAAGCCGTCTACCTGACCCAGTTTGCCTCAAAGGTGTTCATCATTCACCGGAGGGACAGTTTCCGCGCCGATAGAATGGCCACGGAGAGAGCCCTGACGAACCCCAAGATAGAGGTCATATGGAACTCAGTTGTTGAAAAGATAGCCGGAGAGGACATGCTTGAAAAGCTCGTTCTGAAAAATGTCAGGACCGGAGAAGTTTCGGATCTCCCGGTCTCGGGCGTGTTCGTCTTCACCGGCATGGATCCAAACATCTCCTTCATGGAGGGACTTGTCGAATCCACGAAGGGCGGATGGCTGTTGACCAACGAGAGAATGGAAACCAGCGTTGAAGGTCTATTCGCCGCCGGCGACGTCAGGGATAAATTCCTGAGGCAGGTCATAACGGCCGCAGGGGACGGTGCCACGGCCGCCATGGCCGCCTCGTCCTATATATCGGAACAACTGCACATCCAGGGCCTCCTCCTTGAGCCTGAACAGGT
>JAAYIZ010000309.1 GCA_012523215.1 Thermovirga sp. | reverse complement strand
TTGAGGGCGAGGTCCGACAAGAAGGCCGTGGAGGTACTTCCCGACATGGACTGGAACAAGGGTTCGGCGGTCCTTTGGCTCCTTGACGTTTTCGGGATGACCCCGGCGAATTCCTTCGCAATTTACGTGGGGGATGACGTCACCGACGAAGACGGCTTCAGGGCTGTCGCCGGAAGGGGGGCGGGGGTAATCGTAACCGGGTCGAAACCCCCGGAAAGAACCCGCGCCGTCTACCGATTGGACAACGTATCCGAAACAGGACAATTTATCGAGCAATTGACCCGGATCGCCTCACCGGGAGACGGCATATAGCGCCTTTGATTGGCTTGATCCTGCTTGATGCCTGCAACCTCAAAAGCCGGGTCTTCTCTTTTCAGACGGCTTTTGCCTCCAGGACCACGGCGTCGCCGGGGCGCACTTCGCCCCCGGTCAGCACCTTCAGGAAGTAACCGACCGTCGGCAGGAGACACCATCCACGGTAATCGTAGGAATGGGGTTCGCCGGGTCTTTTCCCCTTTTCGACCACTTCCAGGCATACCTCGGCCCCTATCCTGAGGAGAGACCCGGGGGTCAGTTCCCCGGGCAAGCCGACGACCACGAGGTTCTCGGCCAGGGAACCGGGCGGAAAGGGAAACCCGGCCTCGATCTCCGCTTGGGCCAGGTCCTCGGACCGGAGGAGGCTCACCTGGCGGTCACCCATACCGAAGTGGCCGTCGCCGGAGATGCCCATCCCGTCGACGAAACGGGCCGCCTCCAGTTCCTTTTTTGGTTTCTGCCGGTCCTCACCGGCGCAGACCGCTATCACCTCAGCCATGGAGATCCTCCTTCCGGAGCCTGGTTCACCCGATCAACTCCCAGGCATCGGATGATCCTGGCGGATTCTTCCCCGGATCTACGACCCATTTTGCCTTGTATTGTTCTCCCCCATGAAAAACGGTGTCCCCGGCGCTATATCTGTTGGAGACGACCCATTGGTCGGTGTCGATCTGCTGCCACGGCGAATCCACTACGCCCGGCGTGGTATTCTTAGTCCAATACCAAGCCTGGTACTGCTTTCCGTCGTAAACTACTATGTCTCCCCCCTTGTACTCGTTGAAGTCTCTCCATTCATCGGTGATCTCCTGCCAGGGGCTGTCCATCAGGCCCGGTTGATTCCCCTCGGTCCAGTAGCGGGCTTCGAAAACCTTGCCGTCGAATTCTACGCGGTCGCCCTCCAGGTATGCTTTACCACTGTCCCAAGTAGAGTTTCCGGGTAAAGACCCTCCGCCGGGGTTCGACCCGGAATCCTGCCCTGCATCGCCGCCGGAACCATCCGATGAGGAGGAATCATCCTGGCCGTCTTCGCCGGATCCCGGCGCGATATCCTTGATCTTCACCGCCACGACCGGGTCGGTGCTTTGATAGGGTGATAACTCCTCGTTCAAAAGGCCATACTCCGAGGAATCCCTTTCCAGGAACTCCCTTATCCGGGGAGAGCCTCCAAATTCGTCGGCCACCCTCACGGCGGCGTAAACAGTCCCCAAGGCCTCCTGCTTCCTGATGGCATAGACCCCCGAATCTTCGTCCCAGGCCTGGAGCTGGATATGGCCTGTCATGTAGGAGTTGAGCCTGTCATAGTCGTTCTCGCCGGGCCAGCGGCCGTTATCGGAGAAGAAAAGCATGGCCGCCCTCTTCAGGGTCATCAGGTCCGACACGATCCTCGTCGCGGCGGATCGATCCCTTGAGATACCCGAGGTCAGCAGCAGGTTTCCGGCAAGAATGCCTATGATCAGGATCGTTAGGAGGATCTCCACCAGGGTGAAGGCTCTTTTTTGCTTTGACAATTTCGCAACCCCTCTGAAATTCTGCGCACTCTCGACTAAAAAATTTTACTTTGTATGAAGATTTTTGTCATCCACAACGGTTGGCCTTTGTTATAATTGTTGGCCTTGGGGAGGCTCGAAGCAAAGCGGTTCTGGGCGAGAAGGTCCATTTACAGCCCTGGTCTTCCTCAAAAAACTGAAAGGCGGGAAGGGCAAGGAGCCATGAATGAAGATACCGCCGCCGGGGTCACCGGGATACTTGAAGAGGCCGGATTTTACGATTACCGGTGGGTGCCGCCCCCGGATATGATCGTTTCCCAGTGGGTGAGGATGAAGTGCATGTTCGGGTGCCCCGACTACGGCAGGAATGCCTCCTGTCCTCCCCATGTGCCCTCCGTCC
>JAAYIZ010000308.1 GCA_012523215.1 Thermovirga sp. | reverse complement strand
GATTCATTGATATGTGAAGCTGTCACCAGGGAGGCTATTTCGCTGTTAGACATCGAGTCGCCAATCGTGATCGCCCCTTTGCTCCCCATAGGTAGTTCAAATCACCACCTTTTTGCCTGCACCGTGTCCTTGAGCGCTAACACCTACATCCAAGTTCTTCGGGATATTTGCACCTCCCTTGCGACGTCTGGTTTCCGCCGATTGGTTTTCGTCAATGGCCATGGCGGAAACGATTTGCCCATGAGACTGGTATGCAATGACGTGATTCTCGATACCGATATCATAGTAGGTGCCTGCTCCTATTGGACCTTGACCTCAGTGTTGCCCGATCCGCCGATTACTCCTCTTGATCATGCTGGAACGTACGAAACGGCACTTATTATGCATATTGCCGGTGATCTTGTTGGAACGCCTGATCCCCGATTGGGTGACAAGGATGCCTTTTTTGACTTGGTTTTGAGTCCTGGGTTCTTGGTGAACCGACACGATGAATGGTCACGGATTGGCGGTGTAACCGGCCCTGCCGACGGAGCTTCTGCAGAGCTTGGTCGCCGAATTTTGGCAGACCGTGCTGCGGCAGTGGCTGAAGTATTGCGCCAATTTGACCTGGCGACAAAAACTGAGTGATAGGAGTGAAAGAAAATGGGTTGCACGAAATGTTTCGTACCTCAAGATCCGGCTTTTGGCAAGGAAGAGTACGCAAGGCGGGCGACCGTTGTAAGGGAGAATATGGGCAAGGCTGGCGTGGACTTGTTGTTGGTGACCGACTCCACCAATCTGTATTATCTCACTGGATTTGACAGTATTGGTCCTCTCGGGTTGGAGTGCCTGATTTTACCTCTAGACTTGGAACCCGTTTTAGTCATTAATGAATTTTATGAGCCTGTATATCACCATACCTCGGGCGTGTACTCTACTGTTTTTTACAGTGAGTTTCAGGATCCTGTCGAAGTTGCACTGGGTGCAGTTCGTAAACATGCAGCAGGAGCCAAGGTGGTGGGGGTTGATTACGCTTGGCCCAAGCAAATGGGCCGACTCGCTGAAGGCTTAAAGCGGAGTTCTTCAGAAATAGAGGTGAGGGACGGTTTCGGTATTATCGAATCGATAAGGATCGTTAAGACGGACCAGGAACTGAAGTACATGCGAGAGGCGGCAAAGCTCACCGAAATTGCCGTGGCAGCCGCAGCAGCAATCTTGGCACCGGGTTGTACTGATCGGGAATTGGCAGCCGCGGCGAGTGCTGCCATGTTCCGCCAAGGTGGAGACCAGGGGCCTTGCGATCCTATTGTTTGCGCTGCCTATCGCGGAGGGATTCCTTTTTGTAACTTTGCAGGCTATACCCTGAAGAAGGGTGATAGCGTCTTCTTTGAACTAACGGGAACGGTTCGTCGCTATGTGTCTCCTCTTATGCGGACCTTTTCGCTGGGTGCCACCGATCCTGAGCGTGAATTAGCCGCCCGGGTCACCAGTAGCGCTGTTGACGTTATCCTGGAAGTCGCCAAGGATGGTGTGCCGGCACAGACGGTAGCGGAAGCTGCCATGGGAGTCCTCGCGGAGGGCCTTCCCGACCGTCTTTTCCATAACATTGTCGGTTATCCCGTTGGAATTGCTTATCCCCCAACTTGGGTTGAGCGGCTTGGGAATAAGATTATGACCAACTCCCCGTTGATCCTTAGATCAGGCATGGTGTTCCATTTGCCGATGTCCTTGCGCAAACGGGGTTGTTGGGCCGTTGGATTGAGCCAAACAATTGTCGTCGGTCCTGAAGGATCAACACCCTTGGGAAGCACGCCAGCACGTATGGAAGTACTGTAGTACGCCTGGAATGGAGATTGGATATACAGATCTTCCCCGAGGGTGTTCCTAATTCAGACCTCGTTATAATGTTCGGATCTTGAGTGCCGATTTCGAGACGACCTCCTTGAGGAGGCAACTTTTTTTGTTTGCCCATAGGGAAAGAAGGTCTTACCCCTGGGGAAGGAAGTCTGCAGATGGGCACTTTCGAATGCGCGGGGGGGGCGGAAAGTGGTTTTCCCGCTTCCCCCGATTTCGATCCCCGCTGACTTAAGATTTTAAGGAGAGATTACGACGCCTCTTTGCGAAGTCCGGTGTCCCATGGAAAAATAAGCTTGTGCTACACTAATAATTGTGAACCAGGTGGATTGAAACAAATCGCTGCCCATCTCTGCAGGTTCAGCCTAGTCACTGGATATTACCCCCCGATTGAGAGCTACGAGGGCTAGGTCAGGCCCCATTTCCCAACGAGACTGGAAGATGAGAAACATGCTAAGAGGAGGATCGGACTGATGAAGAAGGAGATTCGTACCGATTTAGCGCCCAAGCCCATCGGTTTTTATTCTAAGGGTATAAAAGTGGGGAACAGGATCTATGTATCGGGAGAAGGTCCATTGAATCCTGAGACGGGCAAGATCCCCGAGACCATCGAGGAGCAGACCCGACAGGTTCTGACCAACATCAGTAACATTCTCCAGGCGGGGGTTGCCACCATGGACCATGTGGTGAAGGCCACGGTCCATCTTGCCGACCTCGAGGATTTCCATGCCTTCAACGATGTTTACAGGGAATTCTTCAACGCTCCCTATCCGGTGAGGACCACCGTAGGGAGTGCGCTGCTGGGAATCCTCGTGGAGATCGACGTCATAGCCGAGCTATAAAGAGCTGGTATTTTACCTGTAAAGAAAAGTAAAGGGCCCCTTTACAAGGGGTTACCATTCTTGACGGCTTTTAAGGCCTCCATGGGGTAGTATGGAGAAAACCTTCTTGATCAGGGGGAAAAGCCGTGGAACGGATACTGCTTGCCGATGACGATGCGGGCCTTTGCGAATTGCTCACCGAGTTCCTTGAATCGGAGGGCTTCAAGATCGAATCCATCCACGACGGCGGCAAGGTCGTCTCAAAGGTCCTGGCGGAACGGTACTCGCTGGTGATCCTGGACGTGATGCTCCCCGGGCTTTCGGGGATGGAGGTCCTGAAGGAGATCAGGAGGCAGTCCGCCAT
>JAAYIZ010000307.1 GCA_012523215.1 Thermovirga sp. | reverse complement strand
GTCGGCGAGGCACATATCACCCTGGCCCTGGGGGAAATATCGGCCCAGGGCCGCGGGGCGAGCACCGACGTGATCGAAGCCAGCATCAAGGCCTATGTCAACGCAATCAACCGCCTGTACCAGGTGGCGGCGGCGAAAGGAGTAACCATCGATGGCAAAGACCTTGGTCCAGGCCATACTATCGAAAAAGTCTGCTGAGATCCCTGAAGAAGGAGCCCTTTGCCGCGCCCGGGTGGATTTCGCTTTCGCGAACGATATTACGGCATCCCCGGCGATCCGCTCTTTCCGGGAAATGGGGGCGGAGAAAGTCTTCGATCCTGCGCGATGCGCCGTGCTGCCCGATCATTTCACGCCCAACAAGGATATAGCCGCCGCCGAGCAGGCAAAGGAAGCCCGGGAATTCGCCCTTGAACAGGGCATGCTCTACTGGGAGCAGGGAAGGGTGGGTATTGAACATGCCTTCCTGCCGGAACAGGGACACATCCTGCCGGGAGAGATCATCCTGGGGGCCGACAGTCACACCTGCACCGGCGGGGCTCTCGGCGCCTTCGCCACGGGAGTGGGCAGCACCGATCTTGCGGCCGTTTGGGCCCTTGGCGAAACCTGGCTGAGGGTGCCCACCACGATCAAGGTCCGTTTCGAGGGGGAGAAGCCGAAAAACATCGGGGGTAAGGACCTCATCCTGGCGGTTCTTTCCTTGATCGGCGTCCAGGGCGCCAGGTACAGGGCCCTGGAATTCTGCGGAGAGGTGACGGCCCGCCTGCCTATGGATGACCGTTTCACCATCGCCAACATGGCCGTGGAGACGGGGGCAAAGGCAGGGCTGTTCGCTACCGATAGGACAACCCTCGACTGGTTGGCACCCCGGGCCGCAAGGACCTTCGAACCCGCCCATCCGGAAAAGGGAGCCCGTTACGAGAAGGAAGTGGTCGTAGAGGTTTCAGGCATGACCCCCCTTGTGGCGCTCCCCCATTCACCGGCCAACGTCCGTCCCGCCCTGGAGGCAGGGCTGATGCCGGTGGACCAGGTGTTCATAGGATCCTGCACCAACGGCCGCCTCTCCGACCTCGAGCAGGCCGCCCGTGTCCTGCGGGGGCGGAAGGTTCACCCCTCGGTGCGCTGCATCGTGATCCCGGCTTCAAGGGAAATCTTCGCCGACGCGCTGCGCCTGGGCTTCATCGATATCTTTATCGAGGCCGGCACCGTGGTCTGCACGCCGACCTGCGGACCCTGCCTGGGGGGGCACATGGGCATCCTGGCCAAGGGTGAGCGCTGCGTATCCACCAGCAACAGGAACTTTGTCGGCCGCATGGGGCATCCCGACAGCGAGGTCGTACTTTCCGGGCCTCTCGTCGCCGCGTCGAGCGCCGTGGCCGGCCGTGTGGCCGATCCTTCGGAGGTGCTTCCCAATGACTAGGATAATCAGGGGAAAGGCCTGGGTTTTCGGGGATGACGTGGATACGGACGTGATAATCCCCGCCCGCTACCTCGTCACTTCGGACCCGGAGAGACTCGGTGAACACTGCATGGAGGGCCTGGATCCCGCCTTT
>JAAYIZ010000306.1 GCA_012523215.1 Thermovirga sp. | reverse complement strand
GGCCGCTGTAATGCAGGGAGGCCACGATGCCCATGGAAGAGAGCAGGAAGAGGAGGCCCGCCGCCAGGTCTTTCGAGGTTGCCGTGAAGCTCATGTCGGTCCCGTCGAAGCTCCCCTTGCCGAGGAAATATCCCCTGAGGAAGGTTTTCTTCAGGTCGTCGGAGACATTGAATGCGATGTCGGGGACCTGCCTTGAAGGGGTCTTTCCCTCGAAGCCGAAAGCTAGCCTGAAAAGGGAGGACAGGACCGAACTTGAGGCTTCGAGTTCCCCGGGATGATGCCACTGGAGGTCCAGCCCGAAAACCTTGCGGAATCGGCCCTGGATCTCTTCCTTCAGGGGTCCGTGGTCGGATCCTAGGGATAACCGGATGTTCCCCACCTCGTCCAGGCCGCCCACGGCGGTGAAAAATCCCAGAACGGTCATGAGATCCTCGTCGATCGGAACATGCCTCGGCAAGCCTTCGGTGGCGAAATCTTCGGGCGTAAGGGCGGTCGCTGCCGGGAGGTCGAGATCCTGGACCGATCTCCCACCCAGGTTTATGGAGCGGGGAGCGACGAGCAGGTCTCCGGGGGCGATCTCGCTCCCCTTTTTCAGGCTGGCCTTCCCATCGTTGCAGACGAAAACACTGTGGGACGAAGTGACCCTTACGTTCCGCCCATAGGCGGTTCTTATCTCGTAAAGAGGCTCTTCGATGGGGTGACGGATGACTTTTTTCAGCGGCCGGAACCGGGTGACCTGCGTGTCGAGATCAAAGCACAGGACCTGGTAGCCGTCGGGGCGCAGGGCGCCATCGATGACTTGGTCGATGAATTTCCCGATATGAACCTGCTTCACCATCCCGAGAGGATCCTTGACAAGGGTGGGTTCTTCCCCGTCGACGCTCATTACGAAAACCTTGTTGTACCTGATGGCCTCTACATTGAAGTCGTCGCCCACGCCGGCCCCGAGGGCCTGGATTATGGTGCGTATCTCCTGGTTGTCCAGTGCCTTGTCGATGCGGGCCTTCTCGACATTGAGGATCTTCCCCCGCAGTGGAAGTATGGCCTGGAAGTTGCGGTCCCGTCCCTGCTTGGCGGAACCGCCCGCCGAGTCCCCCTCGACGATGAAGATCTCGCATTCCTCGGGGTTGCGGCTGGAGCAGTCCGCCAGTTTGCCCGGTAGGTCGAGCCCCGCGAGGGCCGTCTTGCGCCGCACCAGTTCCCTCGCCTTCTTGGCGGCCTCCCTGGCGAGCCTGGCTTTGACGGCTTTCTCGACGACGGGCTTAAGGATGTCGGGCCGTTCGTCGATCTCGGCCATCAGGCCGTCGTAGAAAAGGGAGTCCACGATGCCCCTGATCTCGCCGTTGCCCAGCTTGGTCTTGGTCTGTCCCTCGAACTGGGGCTCGGGGAGTTTCACCGATATGACGGCCGTAAGGCCCTCCTTCAGGTCGTCGCCGGTCAGGTTGGGGTCCTTTTCCCTGATGACCTTGTTCCTCCGGGCCGATTCGTTTATGGCCCGCGTCAGCGCCGACCGGAAGCCCGATACGTGGGTGCCGCCCTCGATGGTGTTGATGAGGTTGGCGAAGGCGAAGACCCTTTCCAGGTAACTGTCGTTGTACTGGATCCCTATCTCCACGGTGACGCCCTCGCGCTCGCCGGAGATGACGATGGGCGGCGAGTAAAGGGGGTTCTTGCCGCGGTTAAGATATTCCACGAAGGAGGATATGCCTCCCTCGTAGTGGAAGGTCTTTTCCTTTTCGGAGATTTCGTCCTTCAGCTCGATGGAGAGGCCCGGATTGAGGAAGGCCATCTCCCTGAACCGGCCTGCCAGGGTTTCCCAGGAAAATTCGATCTCTTCGAAGATAGCGGGATCGGGCATGAATTCAATCAGGGTGCCGTTTTTCTTCGTGGGCTCGCCGCAGCAGAGGTCCGTGACGGGCCTGCCCTGGCGGTAGGACTGCCTCCACTCCTTGCCTTCGCGCCAGACGGTCAGGTTGAGCCACTCCGCCAGGGCGTTGACCACCGACACCCCAACGCCGTGGAGGCCTCCGCTGACCTGGTAGGACTTCTTGTCGAACTTCCCGCCGGCGTGGAGGGTAGTGAGCACCACCTCCGCGGCGGGTCTTCCCGTCTGGGGGTGAGGGTCGGTGGGGATCCCCCGGCCGTTGTCTTCCACGGAGACGTGGCCGTCGCTATGCACTTTCACGGCTATGGTGGAACACCACCCGGCCATCGCCTCGTCGATGGCGTTGTCGACCACCTCGTAGACGATATGGTGAAGGCCCCTGGGGCCGGTATCGCCGATATACATGCTCGGCCTTCGCCGGACCGCTTCCAGTCCTTCGAGGATCTGTATGTCCTTCGCGGTGTACTGGCTGGAAGCCGAAGCTGAAGCTGGTGTCATAGATCTATTCCTCCCTGGCGCAAGGAACGCGCCAATTCTTTTCCTTCTTCCACGAAACGGGCCGATCTCCTGGCAAGGGTCGGCGGGGTGAAACCCGTCGCCATCACAGAGCCATCCCTAAGGAGCACGGCAGTCTCGTCTTCGAACCTGACTAGGGCAAGAACTCTGCCCAGGTGCACCATCATGTTTTCCTCTAGGAGAAGAAACACCAAAGGGGGTCCCTCCTGGAAGGGGATTGTAATAACCCTACTATTATATACCAAAAAGGGGGTGTTCTCAGGGGAGAAGAAGCCCTTCCAGGACCTCTCCCGACGGGATACAGAGCACTCCGATGGCCTCGAGTTCACCGATGCCCCCTTCGTCAAGCAGGGAAATAGCGTCGGTCACCGCGACGATGCGGAAGTCCCTCTCGCTGGCCTCGTAGATGGTGGCCCGGGGGCAGTTGGGATAGTTGGATCCCGTGATCACGAGGGTGTTCACTCCCAATTTTCGAAGGTGCTCTTCCAGGGGAGTCCTATAAAAGGCTCCGAAGCGGGGTTTGTAGATGACCCACTCGGTTTCGCCGATCTCCTGCGCCCGTCCGGCGAGGAGCAGTTCATGATCTAGGAGGACCGACGGGTGGGGGAGCAGTTCGAGGACGATCTGGCTTGACTCCGACCCGGGGAGAAGGAGCGGTTTCCCCGAGATAATCCTGGACCTCCTGCAGAGGTCGGCGTTGCTCCCGTCGGGGAGGTAGAGCCGGACGACATGGATGACGGGCTTCCCGACCTTTCTGAAAGCCCGGGCGACCGCAGCGGCAGCCGGGACGGCCGAAGCGTTCTCCGGTCTTTCCGAGGGGAAACCGGGCTGGAACTCCCGTTGAACGTCGATGGTGAGCAGGGCCATTCTCGATGGATCGGGCCTGGTCCATTCGTCCAGGGTGATCGCCTCCTCGTCCAGATGATACCATGGCGGCAGAAAGAGACGATTTAGGCCAAGTAAAAGAGTAAGGGAGCATAAATCAATACTGACCTTAATTGCCAGAAAAAAAGCCCCCGCAGGGCGAGGGCTCGGAAGTTGACTGACCTGGAGGTGGAATCAGGCGCTGGCGACCTCCCTGAGAACTTCAAGTACCTTCGCGGCGTGACCGGCGGCCCTTACGCTTTTCCAGGTTTTGGCCACCTCGCCCCGGGGCGACACCAGGACGGTGCTCCTTGCCACTCCCAGGGATTCCTTGCCGTACATTTTTTTAATCCGCCAGGCCCCATAGGGTTCAAGGACCTTCTTTTCGGGGTCACTGAGGAGTAGGACCGTCAAGTTGTGCTTGCCGATGAATCGGGCGTGGCTTTCACAGGTGTCGGGACTTATGCCGATGACAACGGCCCCGAGGTTTTTGAAATTTTCCTCCAGGGCGGAGAATTCGAGGGCCTCCAGGGTACAGCCACTCGTGTTGTCCTTGGGATAAAAGTAGAGAACCACCCATTTGCCGGAGAATTCATCTAGGCACCGTTCCCTGCTCGTGCTGTCCTTCAGGCAGAAGGCCGGAGCCTTTGTTCCTTCCTCGACCATGATCTTTCCCTCCTTAATCGCCCCTCGGGGGCAGGTGCTTTTGAGGATCCTGGTGCTTACCGTCTATGACCACCTCGAAGTGGAGATGGGGTCCCGTGGTCCTCCCCGTCCTGCCCACCTTTCCGATGACCTGCCCCGCCGATATCTTGTCGCCGGCCTTGCAGAGCATGGCCTCGCAGTGGGAGTAACGGGTCATCACCCCATTGCCGTGTTCGATGAGGATGGACTTCCCGAAGCCTCTTCGCGTGGCGGCTCTCGCGACGGTCCCGGAAGCCGCCGCGCGGATGGGCGTGCCCCTCGGGGCCGATATATCAATGCCGCAATGGAATTTGCCACGCCTTGGGCCGAAGGGCGAAAAAACCACGCCATCGACGGGCCAGGAGAGTTGGGGGAGGGTGCTTGCAGCCGCCTCGGCTGCCGATCCCCTCGCCAGCGCAAGGAGGCCTTCGAAACCGGGATATTCCGAGACGAATTTTTCTTTCCGTGGCGGGCCGGGTGATGAAGCGATCGGTGCCGACCGGTCCTCCTCGGCGAGATAAAGATCGACGGTGGTCTTTCCTTTGCGCCTGGCCCGCACCTCGGCCAGGGTCTCGAGCATAAACCCGTCGCTTCGGGGTACCAGCAGGGTCTGTTCCCCGGGGGGGACGACGTCGCCCCCGAGCTCGTTGGCCCAGCTGATGCAGGAACTATCGACGCAGTACTGCCCCGCTATGGAGTCCAGGGTTTCGCCCTGCCGGACCTGGTGCTCCGTCCAGGGGAGTTCCTTCGCCGCCAGTGGAGAGCAGGCCGCCGGCAGCAGCATGATGGCTAACACCAAGGTGGCTCGGCCAAGCCCCATGGGATGGTCATCCCTCCCTGTTGCCGTCCAGGATAGGTACGGGAAAATAATATCACAAGAGCCATTCCTGTTACCTCCGCCTCAGGAGGCATTCACCCTTCCAGGGGCACAGGGGGCAGCTCTCCAGGGAGGGGCCGAAGGGTCCGGCGACACCCTGGTGAGCCGCGGCGGCTATATCTTTTTCAAGGGCCTCCCAGGAGAGCGAATTCCTTTCCACCGGGATCTCCCGGGTTTCCTTCAGCGAGACGAGGGCCAGGTCCAGCGGCGATCCGCCGAAGTGCTTCCTCGCCGCGAGGGCGTAAAAGAGCAACTGGTACCGGTAGAGTTCCTGCGGGGCGTTTTCTATGCTGCCTATCTTGTAATCCCTTATGAAGATCCTTTCGCCCTCCCTCCAGATGACATCGATGACTCCCACCATGAGGGCGCCCTTTTCGAGCCTTATCCTGAAGGGGACCTCCTTCCGCGCGTCGTCCGCACTCCTGATCCTTTCGGCCAGCGGCGAGGCGGCGAAACGCTCCAGCCAGTCCATCAGCGGGGCCCTTTTCGAGGGGTCGACCCAGGCCGGTCTCAGATCCGCCGGGAGGACATTCCCCAAACTTGCCCCTTCCCGGAGGGGATCGTAGAGCGAGAGCGTCTCGGGGCGGAGGTCCCATCTTCGCAGTATCCAGTGAGCCAGGCTCCCCAGGTCCGCCCCTCCCGTGCCTTCGGAGGGCATCTCCCAGGAGATGTCCACGCCCTGCCTCTGCCTCATCCTGAAGGCGAAGGGGCAAAACCTGAGGAGGGCGTAGGCTGTGGCGCTTATCTTCTCCAGGATGCCACCCTCTTCGGGCGGTAGAGCGATCCTCTCCCCCTTTTTGGCCGGGGTCTTCTTCCTTGGCGGGGGGGGATCTCCGGCGGGCGGCTTCGCGGGGAGCAACTCGGTTCCTTCGCTTTTAGCCCAGTCCTGCACGATCTCGAGCCACGAATACTTCTTCGGAAGGAGGTCTCCTTCTTCGGACCATTTGGAGGCCCCGCAGAGAATCAGTGAATCCTTGGCCCTGGTGCAGGCCACGTAAAGAAGCCTCTGCTTTTCCTCCCAGGTTTCGCGGGTTTCTAAGAGATCGTGGATGGCCCCTCCGAGGACCTCTTCCGCCCCGTCCTCTTTCCAGCCTTCCGGCAGGGCCGTGGCGGCGATGCCCAGGTGGGTGGAGGGTATGAGCCTCTGTCCCTGCTTCCTGGTCCGTTGGGCCTGTTCCAGGCCCGTCACGGCCACAACGGGGAACTCGAGCCCCTTGGCGGAATGCACCGTCATGACCCTCACCATGTCGTCGTCCTCGCCGAGGGTATCGGCCTCCTTGGTCTCGATACCCTTGCGGGTCATGTCGCGGAGATAGGCGGCGCAGCCCGCGAGGCTCATTCCCAGGCCGGCCTCGTATTCCCGGGCCAGGTCGATGGCCTTGCGGAGGTTGGCCGCCACCCTGGGCCGCATCCATCCCTGGCACGAGAGCATGACCGAATCGTCGTCGAGCAGTGAGGCGAGGGGGCGGGATGGACCCGCGGCGAGACCTTCCCTCCGAAGCCTTTCAAACAGCGAAGCTTCCCGGGGATGCTCTTCGGACAGGAGGGTGAAGAGGTCGCACCCGTCCGACCGAGATCGGGCGATGAGTCGGGCCGACGCTTGAGGTGAGAGGCCGCTCAGGGGAGAGGCGAGGAAGGATGCCATGGCCAGGGTATCACCGGGATCGGCCAGTGCCTCAAGGAGCCTGACGGCGTCCCTGACCTCGCCCCTTCCGAAGTAGTTCCGGTTGCCCTCGAAGTAGGTGGGTATGTCCCTTTCGTCGAGGAAGACCTGTTCGATCTGGTCATAGGAGGTCCTCGAAGGCACCAGCACGGCGAAATCACGGAAACGGACGGGTCGGGGGGCGAAGGAGCCCTTGCCGTCGCTATCCCAAAGAGTGGCACCCGAGTCCACGGCCTCAACGATCCTGTCGGCCAGGATGCGCATCGTAGCCAGGCGGATTTCTCCGATTCCTGGCTTTTGCGGCAGCGC
The DNA here is from genome assembly GCA_012523215.1 of Thermovirga sp. NCBI lineage: Bacteria > Thermotogati > Synergistota > Synergistia > Synergistales > Thermovirgaceae > Thermovirga > Thermovirga sp. The sequence goes on along the minus strand of JAAYIZ010000306.1, from coordinate 1,395 downwards.
CTCCCCTCCGGTGATGAGGATTTCAAAGGGTTTAAGGGTAATCTCCTGGCGCTTCGGCCACCAATCCCGCAATTGCGGCGGGTCCAGCCGGGAGAACTCCTTCTTAATGGTACTGGCCACGCCGTCCTTCCAGGCGCGGCTAAAGAGGCTGTTGACGGAGTCCATCACGGCCTGCCTCGATCGGAAGGTCACGTTGAGGTCCACCAGGGATTCGGAGTCGTTGCGGACCTCCTTTATCCTTCGCCAGAAGATTTCCGGTTCGGCATGGCGGAAGCGGTAAATGGACTGTTGGAGGTCGCCCACCAGGAAGAGGCTGCCCCCGTCCTTGGGCGTCAGGGCCGAGAGCAGTTTGTCCTGCAGCGAGTTGGTGTCCTGGAACTCGTCGACGATGACGTGGAGAAATTTGCCCGGAAGGGATGGCTCCGCCGTCACGACCTCCAGGGCGCGGCTGATCATGTCGTCAAAGGATAGGGTTCCCCCGGCGGACTTGGCGGACCGGAACAGTTCCCAGCAGAGGGCGACGATCCTGAGCAGGAGCGCTCGCAGTTCCGTCTCACCGGGAGGTACATCTTCGTCGATCCACCGTGCCGCCCGGGACCAGGCCTTGCGGCCGTCCCTGTAATCCTTCAGGCTTTCGCCGGTGGTGCTCATAGCGAGCTCCTGGACATCGTTCTTGCCTTTGCCCCCCGAGAGCTTTCCCAGCAGGCCCTCTCCCAGGAGATCTTTTATGAATCGTGGCAGGTCTCCGTCGCCAGGTTCCTCGCTCCAGGCTTCCATGAAAGCCGCCGCCCTGGCGCCGAATATTGTAGCGTCGTCCCGGAACCTTTCCAGCCCCCCGGCCCCGGGGAGAATTTCTTCCATCCAGTCCTTCCAGGCCTGGCGCCACCCCAGGGTATACTCTTCCCGGAGCCTGCGGGAGAGCTCCCTGTCCCTTTCGGGAAGATCGTCGGCCCACTTCCAGAGGTCCTCGGGGTCGAGGTTCCTGCTCTCGAACAGGGGGATGGCGGAAGCCGCCGCGTCGACGATGTCGCCGGCGCCGAAGGTATCGACCAGGTCGGAGATCCGTTTCGACGAGAAAATGTCCCTAGCCCTCTGGCGCCACTTTCCGGAGAGCGTTTCGACCAGGTGGTCCGTTTCCTCGCGGTCGATGGATCTCTCCAGGCGCTGCCAGAAGGAGTTCTCCTCGGGGGGCGTGATAAGCCTTATGCCGGGGTCCACGTCGACCGAGAGGCCGGACTCCCTCAGGATCCTCATCGAGAAGGCGTGGATGGTGGAGATATAGGCTTCATCCAGGCGGGAGAGGGCATCGACCATCCGCTCGGAGAGGGAGGGGATCTCATCCCTGACCTCCTCCATGAGCCTGCGGATCCTCTCGCGCATTTCCAGGGCGGCCTT
>JAAYIZ010000305.1 GCA_012523215.1 Thermovirga sp. | reverse complement strand
CTTCATGGATTTTTAATCCTCCGAGTATGGCCTGGATCCGGACATGATCCTCCTCGTTTATCATGATCGAGACGATCCCGTGGCTGTCCACGGCCGCGCCCCGACCAGGCCCCCCCTTCGAGAGGGCAGGGCTTATAAGGTGCTTCTCGATGAGGACCCCCTTCGCTAGGGGCTCCAGGTCATCGATCCCGAAAAGCCTGAAGGACCGCAGGGAGTCTTCCCTGCGGATAACGGCACCAACCTTTTCGGCACTAATTTCGAGTTCCTCTTTTCCTGCCCTCCAGGGGAAGGCGTGCCCTTTCAGGTTCCTGGCAAGCCTTACCCGGCTCGAGAGGATTATACCCGAGTGATCGCCCGTACCATCAAGCCATTCGAGGGAGCTGTCGGCGATTTCCCTAGCCTTCGCCTTCATAACACTCTCCGATCTCCCTTATCCGGTCCCTGATTATCGCTGCCCTTTCGTATTCTTCCTTCTCCACGGCCTCCCTGAGTTCTTTCCTCAGGGATTCCAGGTCTTCCGGGGAAGTCTCGTCCCCGCAGGCATTTTGGGGCCTCGTGCCCCTATGGATATCCGATCCGTGGATCTTCCTGAAGAGGGGGGCGAGATCGTCCTGGAACGCCGTGAAACAATCGGGACACCCGAACTTACCGGTCTTCCTGAAGGAGGAGTGATCGAGGCCGCAGTGGCTGCAGACCCGTTGATCGGCCGGCGAAGCGTCCGCATCAGGGCCTGATGGAGCGGACCCGTGCCAGGAGAAAAGCCCCCAGGGAAAATTGTCCAGGGGTATCTCGAAAGAAACGTCCGGAAGCAAACCATCCTTGGCCATATCCTCGGCGCACTGGCGGCAGAGGTGGAAGTCGTCCGTCTCCTTGCCCTTTTGGTGCCTGATGTGTACTTCAGCTTCCCTTATTCCGCATTTTTCGCATTTCATGTCCTCACTACCTAACTGAGAGCCAGGCTACGCAGAAGTCGTTTGAGTAATTCCGCGTGGAGCGACTCCCTTTTGTAGGGGGACAAGTCAAGGAGGTCCCTGCCTATTTCCTCCTGAAACCTCGTCGCCACCTCTACAAGGAGCCTTTCCCTCGCCGTGATGAGCTTCCTGTGCTGAAGGTTGGCGAGGATTCTCCTGATATCCTGTTCGCTCACCACGTCGCCCACCAGTTCCTCGATGTGATTCGCCCTGTCCTCGGGCATGTCGAGGCAGAGTCTTATGACCCTGATGTAACCATGACCTCCCCGTTGGCTTTCAACGATGTAGCCTCGCTCGGGGGTGAACCGGCTTCGTATCACGTAATTTATCTGGCTCGGGACACAACCAAAGCGTTCCGCGAGGTCCTTGCGGCTCAGGAAGACCGATTCCTCGCTAGCCCGCTCCAGTAATTCCACGATATGCCTTTCTATTATCCTAGTCAGACTTGCCAAGGCTTTTCCTCCTTTGACCTTCTTTGACAAGTCAAATTATAAGTTTAAGGTCAACATTCGTCAATAATCATTTCCCTGTTTGGGGGTCGTTACGATCTTATGGGATCTTCTTCTTTTTTCACCAGTTTGACGATATTGGAACGGTGACGCGCCACGGCGAGTATGGCCATGGCAGCCGAGGTCCATCCATAGGCGGGGTGGCCCTTGATGAGGATAAACCAAACCGGGACCGTCGCGAGGGAAACCATGGAACCGACGGAGACATACCTGGAGAGCCGCATGACCAGGTACCAGACGACCGCGCCGACCAAGGCCGGGATGGGACTCCAAAAAAATATCACGCCGAAGGACGTGGCGACCCCTTTGCCACCCCGAAACTTCAACCAGAGGGGAAAGTTATGGCCCAATACCCCGGCGAAACCCGCCAATGCCAGCACCCAGGGCTCCTGCACTCCAACCAGGCGGGCGGCGAGGACGACGAGCCCCCCCTTCGCCATGTCGAAGAGGGCCACCACTACGCCCCATTTCTTCCCAGCGAAACGGGTGACATTGGTGGCCCCGATGTTGCCCGATCCGAGGGTCCTGATATCCTCCCCGAGCAAGAACCTGACGGCGAGGAAGCCGGTCGGGATGGAACCAAAAAGGTATCCCGCAACCGCCCAGGCAACGGCAGTCATGGCCGGGAACCCCTGATAGCGGCCGCATCCACAGCGATGGCCCCCTTACCCTGATCAAGCACTAAGACGGGGTTGATGTCAAGTTCCGCCAGGGACTCCTCGGCGAGGCTCATGAGCGATACACGGGAGACCATCTCGGCCAGGGCATCGATATCCTTGGGAGCGCTCCCCCTGGCGCCGGAGAGGAGGGGAAAACCCCTGAGGGAGGTGATCATGAGGCGGGCCTCCTCGCTGTCCACGGG
>JAAYIZ010000304.1 GCA_012523215.1 Thermovirga sp. | reverse complement strand
TGTACTACTACACCAACTACGGAATCAACGAGGTGCTCAACATCAACCCCGGGACGGTCCTGCTGGGTTACCTGCTCCACAGGCTGGGCATCGACGTCGGCTTCAAGATCTCCGTATTCATGGGCAACGACAACCCCTACGCGGTCCTCTGGACGCTGATGATGGCCAGGATGTTCGCCAGGGAGGACGGGTCGACCCCTCTCGTGGGATTCAACCTCTCGAACTCGGTGGACGCCCCCACGCTGCTGGCCTGCGCCGATATCCGCAGGAGGCTCGGCCTGGAGGACAAGGTCAGGATAGAACATCACATCACCGAGACCTACAGGAGCATCGTCCGCCAGCCCTATAACAGGCGCGCCGACCTGCTGGAGGTAGCCCGCGTCTACCCGAACATCTCGGCGAAGCACGAGGGGGGCGAACCCGAGGTCGAACAGACCCTGGCCCACCCCTCGGATATACTGGACTACTTCCGCGACAAGGCGGAGGTCCTTGCCTCGGGCGACATGGACAACCTCAAAACCAACTACCTCAAGAAGCACGAGGCCGTGAACAATACGGCCGAGGAACTTACAAAGGCGGGCCTTTCGTTCATCGCCGCCCAGCGGCTCCACGCCCGCTGAACCTGCCGGGTCAGGCGGAGCTGCCCTCGATCTCCTGGATCTTCTCCTCGAAGCCGTAGATCGTTCCGTCGATCTCATCCACCGTCCGGTCCAGGTACTGCATCCCGGTGATCTCGTACTGGGCCGGAAGGTGGTTGGAGAAGCGCTTGACCTTGAGGAGGGACTTCAGGTAGCTCTTCTCGAAGAGGTTTATCACCTGGGCGGCCGTCAGGGCGTCGGCCTTGCCGGTCTCCAGGAAGAGGTGGGCCATTTCAAGGTTCTCTCCTATCTCCATCTCGCCGTACCATATATCGGCCAAGATCTCCCGGAAGCGATCCCTCCAGTCGAGGTCCACCATCTCGCGGATGGCCCGGTCGATGTACTTCAGCCCTCTTCGCAGTTCTTCTTCCACGACGCGTCTATCGCCCGGGGGAAGGGAGAAGGACGCTATGTACTCCGCCTCGTCGGGGATGAGCCTCCACCCTTTCAGTAGTTTCCCATAGTCGGGCCTCAGGGTCACCGAGGCGCTTTCGGCCTGGGCCGACATGAGCCGCCGGAATATTTTGCCCGTGTCGGAGCCCCTGGATTCCTGGGGTGACCTTTTGAGCCATGTCACGTAGCCCGTCTCGAAAAGCCCCTTCCTGCCGGCCCTCCCCGCCATCTGCAAAAATTCGTTCCTGGAGATGGGTTCCCTGTCGTGGAAGCGGACCAGCTGGGCGAAGATCACGTACTCGGCGGGAAGGTTCACCCCCAGCGCCAGGGCGTTGGTGCCGCAGACCACGTCCAGTATCCTTTCGCGGAAGGCCGACTCCACCAGGAGTTTTTCCTTGGGGAGCATCCCGCCGTGGTAGACGCCGACGCCCCTCAAAAGCAGCATGTACACATCGCCCACATCGAGGATCTCCGCCAGTTCGTGGATCCTCTGCCGGTGGGCCTTGCCCCTGCGGGACCGCCGACGGGCGATCTTGTAGGCCAGGTCCACCGACCCCTTCTGGGAGAAGCAGAAAACCAGCGCGTCATGCAGTTTTTCCAGCACCGCCGGTTTGCGGGGCGTGAAGACCAGCTTGGTCACCCGCTCGCGACCTTCGTAAAGGGCGAAGGGCCTCCCGGTGATCCTCTGGAG
>JAAYIZ010000303.1 GCA_012523215.1 Thermovirga sp. | reverse complement strand
GGTCGAGGGCGAGCTTCAGGCTGTAAAACTTCACTTCCACCCCGTAGAGGAGGGTGTGCTTCCCGTTGATCCCCGGCATGATCACGTCCAGGGCCTGGATCATCTCCAGTATCCCCTTGAGGTGCCTGTAGGGGAGGACGAAGGAAATGTCGCCGGGCTCGGCGTTCTTCAGGGTGGGTTCCACCAGGCCCCTGGCGATCCGGCTGGGGGTAGACCTCCTCCCCTGCCTGAGGTCGCCGAGGCGCTGGACCAAGACCCCGCCTCCCAGCATATTGGCGAGCCGGGCTATATGGCTGCCGTATCCGTTCGGATCCTTGAAGGGTTCGGTGAAATCGGTGCTCACCAGGATGGCGAAGTTGGTGTTGTCCGTGCGCCTGTCGCCGTCGCGGTTGCTGTGCCCGTTCACGGTCAGGATGTTGTATTGCTCCATGTACTCGGTGGTGACCTCCCCGTGGGGGCACATGCAGAAGGTCCTGACCTGGTCGTCGAAGGTGGGGGTGTCCAGGATGGCCTTTACTTCGTAGAACTGGTCGGTGACGGCTTGGGCTATCCCCGCCGGAATCTCGACCCTGATGCCGATATCCACCGGGAGGGACCGTATCTCCAGGCCGAGGGATGCGACGGTCTTTTCCATCCAGAGGGAACCCTCGCGGCCGGGGGCGAGCAGCACCGCCTCGGCCTCCATGACACTCCCGTCGGCAAGCCTCACCCCGGCGGCCCTCCCGTCCCTGACGACGACCGAATCGACCAGGGTTTCCATCATTACGTCGCAGGAGGGCGATAGCTCCAGGTACATGCTCTGGAGGATCTCCTTGGAGCGGTCCGTCCCCATGTGCCTTATCCGGGCGGGGATGATCCTTAGGCCGGCGGTGTTCGCCCTGATGGAGATGTCCCTCGCGAAGACGGGATCGGGGGAGAAAACCTCCTGGCTGGCTCCATGCTTCACGAAGATATCGTCCACGGCGGTTATAAGTTCCAGCAATTCCCCGCGCCCTATGTATTGTTCCAGGTTTCCGCCGAACTCGGGCGTGAGGGTCAGTTTCCCATCGCTGAAGGAACCGGCCCCGCCCCAGCCGCAGGTGACGTTGCAGGGTCGGCAGTGAATGCAGGTGTCGCTTTTGCCCTTTTTGAGGGGGCAGCTCCGTTCGTCTATCCTTTTGCCCTTGTCGAGGATGGCGACTTTTTCACCCGCCGCCGCCAGTTCCCGGGCTGCAAAGAGTCCCGAAGGCCCTGCCCCCACGATGATCGCATCGTACTTCATGGCTTCACCCCGCGCCGAATCCCGGTCTTTTGCAGGATCATTATAACTCAGCGAAAGAACGGGGCCCGCGAGTCCTCCTTTTGCTAAAATGAGCAGGTATCATTTTAGCGACGAAGCACGAAAACCATTTCGGCAGATCCTTTTGAAAAAGGAGGACCAAAGGGATGACTTTGCACACGTCAAGAGAGCCCGCAAAAACGCGCCGACCCATAATGGAACTCATGGCGAAAAGATGGAGCCCCAAGGCTTTCCAGTTGGAGGTCCCGTCCGAGGATGAACTGATATCGATCTTCGAGGCCGCGCGATGGGCCCCGTCGTGCTTTAACAACCAGCCCTGGAGGTACTTGGTGACCACCAGGAATGACCCAGAAAGTTTTTCCAGGGCCCTGGCATGCCTGACGGAGGCGAACGCGGCCTGGGTCCGCAACACCCCGCTGCTGGCCTTCCAGGTCATGAGGGAGGCTTTCGAGTACAACGAAAAACCCAACCCCTGGTCGGGCCTCGACTGCGGCCTCGCCATGGCCCAGCTGATACTGCAGGCCGAGTACATGGGTTGGTCGGTCCACGTCATGGCCGGTTTCAGCC
>JAAYIZ010000302.1 GCA_012523215.1 Thermovirga sp. | reverse complement strand
GTTTGCCGAACGGGAAGGTCTTGTCTATGTCTCCGCCTACGAAGATCATCATATCATCTGCGGCCAGGGGACCCTGGGTCTTGAATTCCTGATGGAAGTGCCCGATCTGGACCTGCTGATAGTGCCCATCAGCGGTGGGGGGTTGATATCCGGGGTGGCGATGGCGGCCAGAGCCCTGAGACCCGGCATTGAGATCGTAGGGGTCCATGCCGCGACCAACCCCTCCTGGAAGGTAGCCTGGGATAGCGGTGCCGTTGTGCCGGTGGCGGAGAGTGAGACCTATGCCGATGCCCTTTCAGGAGCCGCCTCGGGGGTTCTTTTCCCACTTATTCGGAAAGTCGTGTCGGGTCTCACGGAGGTTTCGGAGCTCGAAATAGCCAAGGCCATCGTTTTTTTGCATTCCAACCATCACCAGGTGGTCGAGGGCGCTGGTTCCGTCGGGGTGGCCGCGGTGCTGAGCGGGAAGATCGATACCGCTGGTCGGAAGACAGGTATAGTGATAAGCGGAGGCAATATTAGCGACGCGATGATCCTCAAGGCCTATGCGGAAGCAGGTGATATCAAATGAGCGACGAAGGCGGAGAAAGAGGAAAAAAGGACGAAAGAAAACACTCACCCTTGATGGCCCTCCTGTTCCTGACCGTAACACTGGCCTTGGCCGTCAAGCTGCTGATCAACGTGCCCCTTTTCCGGCAGTTCTTTTCGGGTTACGGCAAGTTCGTCCTGCTCCCCGTGCTGTTTTACCTGGGATACGTGGGAATCCATCGCAGAAGTTGAATGTTACTCCCATCGTTTCTCCGAGCGCTTTCACTTTCCCGGGAGTCTTCAGGATATTGCCACCCCTGGGCGGATCCTTTGTCTTCCTACGGGTTACCTGGGCGCCTACCTCTCCCTTGCAATGATCGTCCCCTTGTAGTGCATCGGGGACCCTTGACGGGTCCCCGCAGGCTACATCCCTTTGAACGCTGACGGGGGAGGCGAGGGCAGATCGCGGATTTCCGATCTTGACTCTATTACTTTCCCTTTGGCATCTGCCGCGTCTTCCAAGACCTTTTCATGAACCTGTTCATCGTAGAGGGCTATTATCCTGGCTGCGAAAAGCGCTGCATTTCTGGCCGAGGCTATACCCATGGTGCCTACGGGAACGCCCGGCGGCATCTGGGCCATCGCTAGCAGCGCGTCCATCCCTCCCAAGCTTCCTGCCGGAGCGGGGACTCCGATGACAGGAAGAGTTGTATGGGCGGCCAGTACCCCGGGAAGGGCGGCCGAAAGTCCCGCCACGGCGATGATGGTCTTGAGACCTCTCGCCCTCGCGTTCCTTGCGTAATTGACGGCATCGTCGGGAGTACGGTGGGCTGAAGCCACCGTCACCTCGAAGGATATCCCGAGCGCCTCGAAGACTTCCTTGACCTTGATCCCGAGCTCGAGGTCCGAAACAGAGCCAAGTACTATTCCTGCAACCGGTTCTGCCAAGGTCTCCCTCCTCCTTTCAGCGCTATATCGCTTCTGAACCTGGCTCCTTCAAAACCTATCTTCTTAATGACTTTATAGGCCCTTGAACGGGCTTCGGGTATGCCCTCCCCTGTTCCAACCACCGTC
>JAAYIZ010000301.1 GCA_012523215.1 Thermovirga sp. | reverse complement strand
CTTGTAATCCTCGGCATTCAGCGCTCGAAAGGTCCGTTCGGCCATTCCTTTTTCGATCGAGGCTAATCTCCTGCCCCTTTTTTCGATCTCCTTTTTCAGGAGGATTCGTTCCGATTCAAGCCTGGATAGGATCAGGGCTAAAAGGGACTTTTCCCTGAGAATGGACAGGATCCCCTGTCCTGCGGGGAGGGGGTCCCCGAGAAGAGTGCCGAAGCAGGATAATTCGTTTCCGATTTCCTGCAATAGACATACCCTCAAATGGGGTTCCCCTCCTTCCCGCCCTCTCCTCGGCAAAATAAGGTCTTCCCAGGTTTTGCTGTCGTGAAGGTGCCACCTGTCATGAAGAGATGAAGCCAGTTTTCTCCCCATTTTGGGCAACAGGGTCAGTGAGTAGTAAACAACGGGGCCCTTCACGCCCCGGGGAGTGGAAAGAGTGAAGGGTTGGGCTGGAAGAACGTAGGGGCTTCCCGGAAGCCTCGATGAGCCGAGGGGCGTTCCAGCGGATCCCGAAAAGGCGGAGGCGATGATAAGCCCGTCGTCGTCCACCAGGACCAGGTCGTTGAATTTGCCGGTAAATTCGCATAGAATTGACTTTTCCCTCCTGATCCCGGCAGCGATACTCCTGGAAAAGGTGAGCTCAATGATCCTGTCTCCGGATAACCTGGAGGCTCCCGTCAGGGTGGAGCCGACGATATGTTTTTTCAAGAGCATCCCCAAGGAGGGCTTGACCCGCTCCGACAGGGCCAATTGATCTATGTCTTTCCTTTCGGCGCTGCAAAGCGTGGCGAAGGGTTCCTTCCAGCGGATGAAAAGGCCCTGGTCGTGCCGTCCGAAGAAGAGCGACGCCCATCCGTCGCCGCTTTCTGATTCAGAGCAGCGTTTGTACAGGAATTCGTCCCTGATGGATTCGACCAGGAGGTCGAACAGCTCGGGCTGCATTATGATGGAGGCCCCTTTCTCGGTCTTCACTTTCATTCCAAACCATGTCGATTATATTCCAGATCCCGCTGTTCCGGTTCTCCCGTGGTTTGGGCACGTTCCGGCCCGTCGCGCTCGCGCCGGGGTCCGTTCTCCCCTGTTGCCTCATATAAGAATCTAAGTGAAAGTCCTTCGTTGCCTCACGAAGAAATCTAAGCGACCCTACCGGGATCGGTCTCCTTTCCGGGGAGACCCTTGTTCTTGGTCGCAAAGGCCCTGTTGAGCCTGGTCTTGAGCCGGTCCACCTCTTTCTTCAAGTCCGCCAGGTTCAGGGCCTCGAACTGCTCCCTCAAGGAGGATTTTACCTCCTCCGTGACATCTTCCGAAGCCATCAGGCGCTGGTAGGGTGTCTGGGGTGTGTCGTAGGTCTTCCTGACCTTCGCCCCGACCCTAACCTTCGAAACCAGCTTCGCCGAGGGAAGGAAGAAGTTCACGTAGAGCCTGTGAACGTCATAGAGGTCGTTGAGAGCTTTCACCTCTTCGTCCGTGTCGTACCTGGCATAGCCGGCCACCCTCCTGACGACGGACCAGTTCTTCTGTTCCACGTAGCAGTTGTCGTTTTTGTTGCCGGCCCTGGACCTGGTGAAGGTTATCCTCTCCTCCTCGCAGTACTCCAGCAGGTGGCAGTTTATGAAGGTCGAGTCATTGTCGGAATCTATGCCCTGCAGGGGGAAGGGCAGGCGCTCTCTGATGGCCTTGAGGGCTTCCAGGGTCCAGAGCCTGGCCCTGTTCTTGACGGCCCTCAGTTCGGTCCACCCTGAAGCCACGTCGGTGACGTCCAGGGTGAAAGCAAATTCTCCTTTGGCGTTCCCGCCTTCATGGGATACCAGGTCTATCTCGGCGAAACCCGGCCTCTTTTCGTCCCAGTCGGCGAAGGTGCGTATCGGTATCTTGTGCTTGAGCAAAGTCCCGGGCTTCGTGGAAGAACGCTCCTTCAAGCGCAGTTTCCTCTTCCGGTCCGCCAGGATGCGGTCGATGGTGGCGGCGGAAATGGACATGACCTTGTCCCTAGTCTCTCCGGAGAGGGTGAGATCCCCCGAGGCCTCAAGCTTTGGGACCAGCCAGGGCAGGGCTGCGGCAAGCCTCTTGCCGCAGATGTAGTCCATCATCTTCCAAAGCGAAGCCAATACAGCGGCCGCTTCTCCGTCATAGGCCCTAGGCCTCTTCCTTTTCCCGCGGGCCTTATGGCCCTTCCTGTCGGCTTGCAGGATCAGGGAGGCACCCCTGCCGCCCCCAAGGTATAGGCGCCGGCCGAAGAGGCAGAGAAGGTGGGAGGCGTAGTCCCGGTTGTAGCCCGTCGTGGCGGTAACACGGTCCAATATTAGGCCCTTCTCCTTCTTCGGCGCCCTGCGGTACTCGTCAGAAGCCTGTACGATCACTTCCCTCCTCGCACCCATCGAAAGCCTCACCCGTCCTTCCCCCTTCCTCCAGGGTCACACCCCTTGAAGGAAGATGCTATACCCTTCGGCTAGATTCTTAGGTGAGGCAACGTATCCCTTTCGTCTAGATTTTAGGTGAGGCAACTCGTCTCCTTGACAACAAGGCGTTCCATCTCTAGAATTGTCGCCGTCACTGAAGAAAGGGGCTGTAGCGCAGCGGGAGCGCGCTTCCTTCGCACGGAAGAGGCCGGGGGTTCGATTCCCCCCAGCTCCACCAGGTCGAATAAGCTTTTCGGCTCTTTTGAGTCTTGCTCGGGGCGTAGCGCAGCCTGGTTAGCGCACCTGCTTTGGGAGCAGGGGGTCGAAGGTTCGAATCCTTTCGCCCCGACCATTTGAATGCCGGAAAGCTTCCGCGGGAATAGCTCAGTTGGCAGAGCGACGGCCTTCCAAGCCGTAGGTCGCGGGTTCGAATCCCGTTTCCCGCTCCAGTTTGCCAAAAGCGGTAATTTGCGCTTGTAGCTCAGTTGGATAGAGCAACGGACTTCTAATCCGTAGGTCGCGGGTTCGAATCCTGCCAAGCGCGCCATCGTCCCTTTCGATATGTGGTGGGCGTAGCTCAATAGGTCAGAGCGCTGGACTGTGGCTCCAGAGGTTGGGGGTTCGATTCCCCTCGCTCACCCCATTTTTCGAGTCGTTGCGCCCGTAGCTCAGAGGATAGAGCGGCGGACTTCGGATCCGCTGGTCGCGGGTTCAAATCCTGCCGGGCGCGCCATTTCGAGGCGAGAATGCAAGGGCCATTAGCTCAACTGGCAGAGCACCTGACTCTTAATCAGGGGGTTACAGGTTCGATTCCTGTATGGCCCACCAAATTCTCCCGGTTTTTGGTTTATAATGTCGACAAGTGGGTCATTAGCTCAACTGGCAGAGCACCTGACTCTTAATCAGGGGGTTACAGGTTCGATTCCTGTATGACCCACCAAAAGAAATCCGCGAGAGTGGTGGAATTGGCATACACGCTGGACTTAGGATCCAGTGCCTTAACGGCATAGGGGTTCGAGTCCCCTCTCTCGCACCATTTTTAAGCACTGGCGGCTGTTCATCGCATTTCCCTCAGGGAACCCCTTGGAGCGCCAAGGGGTTCCTGTTTTGTAAAACATCGTTCACCGGTGGCGCCGGCCAGGGGAAGGGGTGTAAATCGTTGCGCTCAGAGATCGTTTCGCAAGAGAAGAATATAAACCGTATCAAGGTGGAAATCGAGGAGAAAACCTTCCAAGCCAAGATGGAAGAAACCCTGGAGGAGATGAGGGCCAAGGCGAACATCAAGGGATTCAGGAAAGGACGCGTTCCACGGAAGGTTCTCCAAATGCACCTGGGGGCCAAAGCGATAATGGCGGAAACGCTCGAGAAAATGATCCCCGACGTGATCGAGAACATCGTTAAGGAGTACGAACTGGATCTTATTTCGGAACCATCGGTCGATGTCGACGACGTCAAGGCCGGTGAGCCTCTCGTGATGACTTTTGTTTTCGAGACTATGCCCGAGGTTATACTGCCCGAACTCGACAGCCTGGAGGTGATCCGGAAGAACGTCGCGGTCACGCCGGGCATGGTTGCCGAGGCCATATCAACCTTGCGCGATAGCGCAGCGGAAAGGGAACCCGTCACCGACAGGCCCCCCAGGGAGGGCGACCTCCTCGAGGTCGCGTACGACATGGCTCTTTTTGAGGATTCACCCGGAGAGGCTTCCGAGAAAAGCGACAGTCAGAAATCAATGGTGGAG
>JAAYIZ010000300.1 GCA_012523215.1 Thermovirga sp. | reverse complement strand
TCATGCCAGGGTCCTGTCGATCGATTTATCCGAAGCCGAAAAGATGCCAGGAGTCTTCAAGATAGTGACGGCCGAGGACATCAAGGCCAATAAGGGGACCAACCGGATCCGCGGGCAGGTCGGTTCCGGTACGGCGAGCACCGACGGCTGGGAGAGACGGATCCTCGTCGAGGAAGGCGACAAGATCCGCCAGTGGGGCGAGGCTGTCGCGATAGTCTGCGCGGACTCCGAGGCACAGGCCAGGGCGGCCGCTGCCGCGGTCAAAGTCAAGCTCGAGGAGATGCAGGCCGTGATGGATGTCAAGGAGGCCATGGCCCCTGGAGCCGCCAAGGTTTACGAGGAGATCCCGGATATAGACGGGATACCCAACTGCTTCAACAAACGGCCCATCATCAAGGGGGAAGACCCGGCCCCGCTCATCGACGAGGCGCCCCACGTGGTGGAAGCGGAATTCTGGAGCTCCAGGCAGCCCCATATGACCATCGAAACGGACTGCGGCTTCGGGTACTGGGACGAAGAAGGCCGCCTGACACTGCAGACCAAGAGCATCTGCGTCTACAGGCATGCCCTGATGATCGCGAGGGGGTTGGGTGTCCCCCCTTCGAAGATAAGGGTGATCCAGAACAACATGGGTGCGACCTTCGGCTACAAGGTGGCCCCTACCAACGAACCCCTGCTGGGTGCCTGCGTCATCGCCACGGGCCGTCCCGTCTACATGAGGCTTGACATGAAGGAGCATATCGTGAGGACGCCCAAGAGGTCGCCCTTCCTGATGAAGGTAAGGGCCGGAGCCGACGAGAAGGGCAAACTGGTGGGCCTCGAGCATTACTGGTACGTCGACCACGGCCCCTATTCGGAATCCAGCCAGGACCTGACCAACAAGGGAGGGCAGTTCATCTGTGCTCCCTACAGGCTGGACAACATCAAGGGAGCGGGTTACACCCTGTTTACGAACCACAAATGGTGCGGGGCTTTCCGGGCTTACGGCGGCCCCCAGACCTACTTCGCCGGAGAGCAGGTTATGGACATGCTGGCCGAAAAGGTGGGGATGGACCCGCTGGATTTTCGCGAGATAAACCTGGTCCGCCCCGGGGATACCTTTCCTAGCGGGCAGAAGCCGGAGATTTACCCCCTTCAGGCCATGCTTACTCGCCTGCGCCCTCTTTACGAAGAGGCCAAAAAGCGAGCCGAAGATGATTCCACCGACAAAATCAAAAGGGCGGTGGGCGTCTCGATAGGGATATACAACGCCAACGACGACGGAGCGGACGAAGCGGCCAGCAATATCGAACTCACCAGGGACGGTGTGATCCTGTACAATACTTGGGAAGACCATGGCCAAGGTGCCGATATGGGTTGCGTCGGGACGGCCCATGAAGCTCTTAAACCCCTGAGGTTCCATCCCGACCAGATAAAACTCGTTTGCAACGATATGGCGAAAGCACCCAACAGCGGCGCCGCCGCAGCGAGCAGGAGCCAGGTGATGGTGGGGAATGCCATAGTTGATAGTTGCCGTAAACTGCTCGCGGCGATGAAAAAGGCGGACGGGACCTACCGGACCTACGATGAGATGGTGGCCGAAGGGATACCGACCTGCTACGAGGGTTACTGGCAGGCAAAGGTCCGCGACATCGACGGTGAGGTCATCACCTGCACCGGTATGGACGACGTCACGGGCCAGGGATACCCTTTCTCCAACCACATGTTCGGTCTCTTCATGGCGGAGGTTGCCGTAGATGTCGAAACGGGCAAGGTCGCCGTGGAAAGGTTCACCCTGGTCAGCGACGTGGGCAAGATAAACAACTTTGATGTCGTCGAGGGGCAGCAGTATGGAGG
>JAAYIZ010000299.1 GCA_012523215.1 Thermovirga sp. | reverse complement strand
CGCCCGGGTCACTCCTGTAACTCCGGGGGGAAATCCCTGCCGGTGTTCCCGGGGATCCCTGGGGAGCCGAAAATGAAGGTGGGACCTCTTCCGTCTCACCCGGCTGGAAGTCCTTTTCTCCTTGGGGAACCCCTTCCACCGGGACCGTCCTTTCTCCGCAGACCAGTTCCATCGGTAGGCCCGAGTATTGTACAAGCCTTATCGAGTCCAGGTATGCCAAGCTCCTGGGGGAAGTGGCAAGCTCGAAGGAAAAGCGATGATCTTCGGGGAATACCACCACCACCGATTCTTCGTTCTTTTCGGAGCTGGTGGAGACGCAGGCGCAATAAAGGGGAAGGTTGTCGGCGGCCATCCCGTCGACACATTTTCTCCAATCTTCCTTAACAGCGTCGGAAATTGGGGGTGAAGGTTCCTGCGGCGTCTCGATCTCCCCGGGGGAGGGCGGTTCACACTTCGCGTTCCCGGTTTCAGGTCCAGCCTCCTCTTCCATGGCAGGGACCTTTTCGGGCAGGGCTTCTTCCTTTATAAGCCCTATCGGTTCATCCTTTGCCCGAGGCGCCAGGAATAACCCGAGAAGCATGCCCAGGACGACTTCTCCCCTGAGACCATACCGTGCCCTAGGAAGGGTGGCCGAGCAGAAATCGAGAACCTTCCAGAGGTCGGACTCACTCCAATGTCCGGATTCGTTCCGGACGAAGGATTTATCCTCCTCGCTCAGCGGCAGGGAGTCGATTCCCTCTTCCTTCCACAAAACGGCGACAAGAATATCCCTGAAAAGAAGGAACAGCCCCTCAAGGAGGCGTTCAGCGGTCAGACCGCGCTGAAAAAGCTCCGATAAACCCCTGAAAGCTTCGGGACTCCCCTCTCTCAGGGCAGGGACCAGCCTCTCCAGGTCACTCCTCCCGCCCCCGCCGAGTATGCCCCTGATCTCCTCCAGCGAGACCGACGGCAGGCCCGTGGTCACCGCCTGCTCGAGCAAGGAGAGGGCGTCCCTAAGTGAACCGTCGGATTCCCTGGCAATTTCCCAGAGCGCTTCCTCTTCGATGGCCACCCCTTCCGAGGCCGACACTTTCGTGATGGTCTCCACGATGGCGGGGAGGGGTATGCGATGGAAGGGGATGTGTTGGCACCTGGAACGTATCGTCGCCGGGACCTTGTGGGGTTCCGTCGTGGCGAGTATGAACACCACGGTCTGGGGAGGTTCTTCCAGGGTCTTCAGAAGGGCGTTGAAGGCGGCCTCGGTGAGCATGTGCACTTCGTCGATGATGTAGACCTTGAACCTCCCGGAGAAGGGTGAAAGGGAGATATGCTCCTTAAGCTCCCTTATCTCGTCGATGCCCCTGTTGGAGGCTCCGTCAATCTCGATGACATCCAGGTTTTCCCCGGAGGCTATGGAAAGGCAGTTGGAACATTGCGCGCAAGGCTCCCCCTCATCATCGCGGTTGGTGCAATTCAGGGCCCTGGCTACGATCCTGGCAAGGGTGGTCTTGCCGCACCCCCTCGGCCCGGAAAAAAGATAGGCATGGCTGTTCTTCCCGCTCGCGATCTCCCTCCGAAGAAGGTTGACCGCCGCTTCCTGGGCCACGACCTCCGAGAAAACTCCCGGCCTGTGACGGCGGTAAAGGGATAGGTACATCTTATCGCCTCCCGTGGAGCATACTCTTCGTGGTTTGCTCTACCCGTTGTAATCGGCCACAGGGTGGATCATCCTCGCCCTGTGGAGCGACAACAGGATATTCTCCCTGAATTCTTCCAGCGAGGGCATGCCGGGCAGGAGGTCCTTTTCGGACGCAATCACTCCAAGGCCCACCCTCATCGCTTTTTCACCCCGGATCTCCTGGATAGTGACATCGTAGGGCTGGGTCTCCATCTGAAGATTTTTATCCAGCGACGCGGCCGCCCTCTTAATCAATTCATCGGCCCCTTCGACCTTGGGCGCCCGCCAAACCGGCTTCCCATCGATGCTGAGAAAGAGGAGGCCGTCCTCCTCTCCGGTCTGGATTCTCAACAGGCGAAGGGCTTTTTTCCTCTCCAAGGGCCATCCCCTCTCCCTGATGATGCTCTCCAGGCTCCTGATCCTATCCCT
>JAAYIZ010000298.1 GCA_012523215.1 Thermovirga sp. | reverse complement strand
TCCGGCGCCTTGTCGATCTTGTCGAAGGGCGTGAAATCCGCCCAGCCCGCCGAAGAGAGCGTCCGCGTTATCGCCGCCGTCAGCGTCGTCTTCCCGTGGTCAATGTGACCGATCGTCCCTATGTTCAGATGCGGCTTCGTCCTGTCAAAATGCTCCTTCGCCATCTCGTGAAACCCTCCCTTATTGACTTCTTTTCAGCGATTATCGCTTTTTTATGATTTTCCGGGGCATATCAGTGCCGCAGGATCTTTTCGGTGATCTCCCCGGGAACTTCCTCGTAGTGAGAAAACTGCATCGAGTAGGATGCCCTGCCCGAGGTCTTGTTCCTCAGGTCGGTGGCATACCCGAACATTTCCGAGAGCGGGGCGAAGGATCTCACTATCCTGGCGTTGCCCCTCATCTCCATCCCCTCCACGTGGCCCCGCCGAGAGGAGAGGTCTCCCATCACGTCTCCCACGTATTCTTCAGGGGTCACGACCTCGACCTCCATGATAGGCTCCATCAGGACCGGGTTGGCGGACTTCATTGCTTCCTTGAAGGCCATGGAGGCGGCGATCCGGAAAGCCAGTTCGGAGCTGTCCACCTCGTGGAAGCTGCCATCGACGAGGGTCACCTTTACGCCGATGACGGGGTATCCTCCCAGCACTCCGTTGGCCACGGTCTCGGCGATGCCCTTCTGCACGGCGGGGATGAACTCCCTGGGTATGACCCCGCCCACGATCCGGTCCTCGAAGACGAAGCTCTTCTCGTCGGGGAGCGGTTCGATCTCTAGGACCACGTGGCCATACTGTCCCCGGCCGCCCGTCTGCTTGATGAACCTGCCCTCGCCGGAGGAAGGGTTCCTGATGGTTTCACGGTAGGCCACCTGGGGCCTCCCCACCCTGACATCCACGCCATACTCTCTTTTGAGCCTGTCGACGATGATTTCGAGGTGCAGTTCCCCCATGCCCGAAATGATGGTCTGGGCCGTCTCCTCGTTCGTGGAAACTTTGAAGGTGGGGTCCTCCTCGGAGAGTCCCGCAAGCCCCCGGGCCAATTTTACCTGGTCGGCCTTGCTCATGGGTTCCGCCGAAAGATGAACTACCGGTTCCGGGAACTGCACCGACTCGAGGAGGATGGGCTTCCTCTCGTCGGAGAGGGTATCCCCCGTTCTGGTGGCTTTCAGCCCCGGCAGGGCTATGATCTCGCCGGCTGAAGCCTCTTCAAGGTCCTCCCGCTTGTTGGCATGCATCCTGAGTATCCTGCCCACCCTCTCGCGGCTCCCGGTGGAGGTGTTCAAAATGCTGGAACCGCTCCTGATCCTTCCAGAATAGATCCTGCAATAGACCAGCCGCCCCACGAAGGGATCGACCATTATCTTGAAGGCCAGCGCCGAGAGAGGTGCCGCAGGATCGGGATGTCTTTCCTCAGTATCGCCCGTTGAGGGGTGCACACCCTTGATCGGCGGCAGGTCCAAGGGGCTGGGAAGATAGTCCACCACCGCGTCGAGGAGGGAATGGACGCCCTTGTTCTTGAAAGCCGAGCCGCAGAGGACCGGGAAAACGGCCAAGTCGATGGTCCCCTTCCTAATGGCCCTTCTGAGGACATTTTCGGGAACGTGCTTGCCCTCCAAGTAGAGGGCCATCACGTCCTCGTCGACGTCCGCCATGGCTTCCACGAGGGCTTCCCTCCCCAGGGCGGCATCCTCGACCAGTTCGGCCGGTATATCCACGACCCTGGGGTCGACACCCAGCTCCTCCACGTAAATGACGGCCTTTTCCCTCACCAG
>JAAYIZ010000297.1 GCA_012523215.1 Thermovirga sp. | reverse complement strand
GAGGAACTCTGAAAAGGAACTCCGGAGGTTGGGCTATACCTAGAGGGGATGCTTCCTTGGAGGGCAAGGCCGGCCAGGGATTGTTCCGCAAACGCGGGGTAGTCCTTCGAAGAAGGGACTCTAACGAGGGCGACCGGAGCATATACGTCCTCCTCAAGGAAGAGGGACCGGTATGGCTCATCGCCCCCGGCGGGGCCAGGGGCAAGGTCAGGTTCGGGGGGGCCACCGATCCGCTGGTTTGGGGCACATTTCACATATATAGGGGGCCCAACCGGTGGTACCTGAGAGAAGTGGATGTCCGGAAGGACTTCCTGTTACTGAGAAAGCACCCGTCCCGCATAAGGAGGGCGGCCGAGTGGGCCGCGTCTTTGGTAAAATATACACTTCCGGGTCATGCTTCTGACGACCTTTTGCCTATTTTTTACTGGTCCCTGTGTGTCCTGGAATCGGGCTGGCTCAGGGAAGACCTGGCCGATTGGCGTTTCTACTGGAGGTGGTTGAGGAGCTGGGGTCTCGCTCCCAACCTCGAGCGGTGCCAGGAATGTGGCGCCGTGCTTGGGGAGGCCCTTTTTCGCGGGGAATCACTCCTGTGCGCCAAGTGCTCCAGCGGCGGGCGCGGGGTGAAGCTCAGCGCCCGGGACCGAAGCGAACTCTTCGCGGTTTCGGTGTTGGATCACGAGAAGATACTGGCAATGAAGGACCTTCCAGGGATCGATCCCAGGAAGGCCCAGTCCTGCACCAGGATGCTTGTAAGGACCCTGTCGGACAGGGTGTGACATCGAACCAGGAGGGGGAATACCGGGGTGAACCTGCAGGAGATAATGATGCGCCTTCAAAGGTTTTGGGCTGAACAGGGATGTGTGATCCAGCAACCCTATGATATCGAGGTTGGGGCCGGCACCATGAACCCGGCCACCACCCTGCGGGTACTCGGCCCCGAACCCTGGAGAGTCGCCTACGTGGAACCATCGAGACGGCCGGCCGACGGGAGGTACGGACAGAACCCGAACCGGCTCCAGCACTACCACCAGTTCCAGGTGATAATCAAACCTGCCCCGGTGGAGATACAGGAGACTTACCTTGAGAGTCTTAGGACCCTTGGGATAGAGCCGGCCGACCATGACATCCGCTTCGTCGAGGACGACTGGGAATCGCCCACCATTGGCGCCTGGGGCCTGGGCTGGGAGGTTTGGCTCGACGGGATGGAGATCACCCAGTTCACCTACTTTCAACAGGTGGGTGGCATTGATATGGACCCCGTGGCAGCGGAGATAACTTACGGGCTGGAAAGGATTGCGATGTACGTTCAGAAGGTGGACAACGTCTTTGACCTCGAATGGGTGGGAAAAATAACCTATGGGGATTTACATCATCAGGGTGAAGTAGAACACTCCACCTATAATTTCGAGGTTTCCGATACAGACATGCTTTTCAGGCTCTTTTCCATGTACGAGGCCGAGGCAAAAAGCGCCCTGTCCAAGGGCCTTGTGCTGCCCTCCTACGATTACGTGCTGAAGTGCTCCCACGCCTTCAACCTCCTCGATGCCAGGAACGCCATAAGCATCACCGAGAGGACGGGGTTTATTTCCAGGGTTCGGGCGCTGGCGGGTTCCTGCTGCCAGATCTACGCCAAGCAGAGAAAAGAAATGGATTTTCCCCTGATGGGTAAATTCGACGACAGGATCGAGAGGTAGAACGATGGGCGTAAGAGACCTTCTTCTTGAGATTGGGACGGAGGAGATCCCCTCCAGGTTCGTCCCACCCGCACTTTCCGAGTTGGCGGTCATCGCCGGAGAGGAGCTCCGGGCCGAAAGACTCGTCTTCGAGAACACGCAGGTTCTGGGGACACCCAGGAGGATCGTGCTCATTGTCCGGTCCCTGGAGGAGAAGCAGCAGGACAAGACCGAGGAGTTCAAGGGACCAGCCTGGGCCTCGGCTTTCGATCCCAGCGGCAACCCGACCAAGGCCGCCAGAGGTTTCGCAAGGAGCAAGGGGGTTGAAGAGGGTTCCCTTGAAAAAAGGGACTTTGGCGGCCAGGAGTTCGCCGTGGCCGTCAAAAGGGAGGAGGGACGGCCGACTTCCGCCACTCTCCCTGTCGTCCTTGAAAATGTAATCAAAAGGTTGTCCTTTCCCAAGAGCATGTACTGGGATCGGACCTTTCGTCGTTTCGCCAGGCCCGTCCGATGGCTCCTGGCTCTTTACGGAAATGAACTGTTGAAGGTTGACTTTGGCCTCCTGAGCT
>JAAYIZ010000296.1 GCA_012523215.1 Thermovirga sp. | reverse complement strand
TTGTTTAAGGATCTTCCGAAGGCAATTCGCAAGGGAAACACCGTCAATAGCAAGGGCGACGAACTGTGAAGGCCAACGGGATGGACGACTCGCAACTTACTGCCTAATGCTCATGTTGATGCTCGCCGAAGGCCTTATCCTCGACCTGTTGAAGGAGGCCCCACAACATTGCCAAGTCCTTCCTCCTGGAATCGATCAGGTGACCCAGGACGTGGCGGACCTCATCATCCTCGATGATATGATGCCTCGCGGCCAGTTCTGTCAGGGCGTCGAGCTCCTGGGCCAAGGACTCCCTCAGGAGTTCCGCTATCGAAAGAGGGTCATCGGTGTGGCCCTGTCCCCCATCCTGGTCGGGTGTGATCACTCTGCACATGGTCCTACCTCCTTTATCTTGGACTCGAAGAATAACACTATCCGAATATTATGTCATAGGCCTGCCAAAAAATCGCCCGGTCTTTTCTCCGGGCTTTTGGGCGTTCTGATAAAATGAAGACCGGCCGTTGGAAATTCTGAAGGACAATGAATGCTGAAAGGGGTAATGCCTATGAACTCGGCCCAGGAGAAGAACCTCGAGGTAAGAAGGATCTACAACGAGCATCTCGGCAGCAGCGTGGTGAAGGCCCTGGAGGCCAACGGGTTCAAGGCGGATTATGCACCGACCTCCGAAGAAGCCGTCGAAAAGGTGCTGGAACTTGTTCCCCAGGGGTCGGTCGTAGGGGTCCCCGGGTCATCCACCATCCGCGAGTTGGGGCTCTTCGAGACTCTCCAGGCAAGGGGATGCAAGATATTCGAACACTGGGATCCGTCGCTGGCGCCGGAAGACAAGTCCCAAAGGCTGGAGGATGAGATTACCAGTGACATCTTCCTCTCCAGCTCCAACGGCGTAACCCTGGACGGGAAACTGGTGAACATCGACGGAACGGGCAACCGCGTGGCTGCCATGGCCTGGGCGAGGAACCGGATAATATTCGTGGTCGGCATCAACAAGGTCAGCCGCGATGTCGAAGCCGCCCTGCAAAGGATCAGGGACGTGGCCACGCCGCTCAACGCGATCAGCAAGGGTGCCGATCTCCCCTGTGTCAAGACCGGCTTCTGTGTCGACTGCAGGGTGCCGGGCCAGTACTGCAGGGCTACCCTCGTTCTCGAGAGAATCCCCTTGGGGCGTGAGGCCCACGTCATCATCGTGGGAGAAAACTTGGGGTATTAGGATCGGAAAGACGTAAGACAAAAACCGTAAACCGTACGTCGTGAATCGTGAATCGAAAGGTCAAAATCGAAGGCGGATTGTTTTGTTCTTGCGATTTATGATCCGAGACTTACGGTACTTTCCGTTTCCCCTTCACCCTTTACGCCTTCGCTTTTCGTCTTTGCCTTACGGTTTCCGGTTTCCGACCCACGACACTCACGGTTCACGATTATCTCTACCTCCTCCAGGTGCCGGGGAGGAAGAGCATCATCACCGTGTAGATCTCGAGCCTCCCCAGGAGCATGCAGAAGGAAAGGATCCACTTTCCGGCGGCAGGAACGTGGGCGTAGTTGCTCGAAGGA
>JAAYIZ010000295.1 GCA_012523215.1 Thermovirga sp. | reverse complement strand
TGTAATGGAACAGACTTGAAAAGAAAAGTAATCAATGCGAACGGAGGATTCCCCTTATTTTAGAACCCTATTCGCTCCAGGGATTCAAAGATTGCTGGGAAGGAGATAAGGAAATGATAGATCTTACAATGAATGAGGAGCGACTCAAGAGGACCGTGGAAAGGGCCAGACAGAGGAACATCATTATTCCGACCTTTGAGCAGATGAAGAACCCGTATAAAGTCCCGGCGAAGATCAGGGAAAAATTGAAAGACGTCGGTCTCTGGGATATAGACCCCGCGAACCTCTTCAGGATTACTTGGAAAAACGATCCAGTCTCGAAGGGCGGACTTTATGGGGAAGTGAACTTCCTGGAACTACCTAGGGAGATCACTGGCACCGAAGCCCGAATAGTAGCACTCCTAGGAAAATGGTTCCCAACAGGATCCCATAAAGTTGGACCATCCTTAGGGTGCCTGGTGCCCAGGCTTGTGACAGGGCAGTTCGATCCAACAATGCAGAAGGCGATTTGGCCGTCGACTGGTAACTTTTGCCGGGGCGGGGCTTATAATTCGCAACTTCTGGCATGCGAGTCGATCGCTATTCTCCCGGAGGGTATGAGCCGGGAGAGGTTCGACTGGCTTAAAAGAGTGGCGGGAGAGGTCATCGCAACGCCGGGGAGTGAAAGCAACGTAAAAGAAATTTTCGATAAGACCTGGGAGCTCAGGCGGACACGGGATAACGTGGTGGTTTTTAACCAGTTCGAGGAGTTCGGGAACTATCTCTGGCATTACCAGGTTACAGGTTTGGCTATAGAAGAGGCTTTTCGCCACCTGGCGAAGCCGGGAGATCGCTTTTTCGGGGTGGCGCTTACCTCGGGTTCAGCAGGTACACTGGCCGCAGGGGATTATATTAAGAAGGTCTTTCCAACATCGAAGATCGTTGTCGGGGAAGCACTGCAATGTCCGGCACTGTCTATGAACGGCCATGGTTCTCACCGGATAGAAGGTATCGGCGATAACCTTGTCCCTTGGATTCACAATGTAAGGAATACCGATATGATTGTTGACGTAGATGATGCCGACAGCATGACTTTGATACGACTGTTCAACGAGTCCGCGGGCTGGGAATACCTGAGATCCCGGCAGGTTCCTCAGAATCTGATTGAGCAGCTGCCCCTCTTGGGTATTTCCGGTTCGGCTAACCTAATTGTCGCCATTAAGATGGCAAAATATTTCGAGCTGACAGCAAAAGATGTGATCTTCACAGTTTTCACCGATTCGATGGAGCTCTACGGATCACGACTCGAAGAGATGCGGAGGGAGTATGGGGATTACGACTTAACCGATGCTGCCGTAGATTACCATAAAAGCATTCTTGGGCTGGGAATAGACTGGGTTAAAGAGTTGTCCTACTACGATAGAAAAACAATTCATAATCTCAAATATTTTACCTGGATAGAGCAGCAGGGCAAAGACTTGGAAGAGCTGGATGCCCAATGGTACGAAGCGGACAAATATTGGGGGAGCATACCCCCACTCGCGGACCGAATCGATGAGATGATCAGGGCCTTCAACCGCCGGACGGGCCTTTTAGGATCTTGAGGGTTTTAGGCCATGGGGTGCCGGGGACAGCTTCTTTCTGGTAAAATTACCCCGGGCCGATACTGATTGCCATCAAGTAGCTGATTTTTCCCAAAGGGGGAGGTTTTGAAAAGAATGTCGAATACAAATAGTATCCCATCGGACATCGAGATTGCCCAGAGGACCAGGATCAAGCCCATCGTGGAGGTGGCCTCGTCCATTGGTATTGGCGAGGATGAACTCGAATACTACGGTCCCTATAAGGCCAAGCTCAGCAGGGGACTATGGGAGAGAATAAAAAGCAGACCCGATGGAAAGCTCATTCTCGTGACGGCTATTACCCCGACCCCCGCGGGCGAGGGCAAGACGACCATGACGGTTGGCCTGGGGCAGGGGCTTTCGGAGATAGGCAAGAAGGTAATGATAGCTTTGAGAGAACCCAGCCTGGGTCCGAGTTTCGGGGTCAAGGGCGGCGCGGCAGGGGGTGGTCACTCTCAGGTTCTCCCTATGGAAGATATTAACCTTCACTTCACGGGAGATATCCACGCCGTAACAACGGCCCACAACCTGATATCTGCCATGGTCGACAACCACCTCCAGCAGGGTAACGACCTGGGGATCGATCCGCGCAGGGTCGTCTGGAGGCGCGTAATGGACCTCAACGAACGGGCCCTCAGGAACGTGGTCATCGGCCTCGGGGGAAAACCCCACGGTGTCCCCAGGGAAAGTGGATTTGACATAACCGCCGCTTCGGAACTTATGGCGATACTGTGCCTTTCCTCGGACCTGATGGACCTCAAGGAACGGGTGGGAAGGATAATCCTTGGCTATACCTACGACAACAAGGTGGTCAGGGCGGGCGACCTCGGGGTCGCGGGAGCCGTGGCAGTACTGATGAAGGATGCCATCAAGCCCAACCTTGTCCAGACCCTTGAAGGAGTCCCTGCCTTTGTTCACGGCGGTCCCTTTGGCAATATCGCCCACGGTTGCAACAGCATCCAGGCCACCAGGCATGGTCTCAAACTGGTCGACTACGTCGTGACCGAGGCCGGATTCGGTGCCGAATTGGGCGCCGAAAAGTTCTTTGACATCAAGTGCCGGATGGCCGGCCTGAGGCCCGATGCGGTGGTGCTGGTGGCCACGGTGAGGGCGCTCAAGATGCACGGCGGAGTTCCTAAGGGCGAGCTCTCCAGGGAGGATGTGACCGCTCTTAAGCTGGGCCTTCCCAACCTTGAAAAGCATATAGAGAACGTCAAGTCCTTCGGCCTGCCGGTGGTGGTGGCGTTGAACCGATTCCCAGCGGACTCCGTCCCGGAACTCGACGCCGTCCGGGAAAGATGCAAGGCCCTCGGGGCGTCTTTCTCCCTTTCCGAGGCTTGGGCCAAGGGCGGCAAGGGTGCCGTCGACCTGGCGGAA
This sequence comes from Thermovirga sp., assembly GCA_012523215.1. Taxonomy (NCBI): domain Bacteria; kingdom Thermotogati; phylum Synergistota; class Synergistia; order Synergistales; family Thermovirgaceae; genus Thermovirga; species Thermovirga sp. The sequence goes on along the minus strand of JAAYIZ010000295.1, from coordinate 16,957 downwards.
AAGGTCGTCGAGGTCTGCTCAAAGAGCAACGACTTCCACTACCTCTACGAAGCCGAAGCTTCCCCCAGGGAGAAGATTGAGACCATAGCGCGGCAGCTTTACGGAGCCGGGGACGTGCAGTACACCGACTCGGCCGTGAGGGACCTTGCCGCCATACACGAAATGGGGCTTGATCATCTGCTTGTATGCATGGCCAAAACCCAGGCCTCCCTTTCGGATGACCCGGCGAGAATTGGCCGGCCCGACGGCTTCACCCTGACCGTCCGGGAGGTCCGTATATCGTCGGGGGCCGGGTTCCTCGTGGCCCTGACCGGAAGCATCATGACCATGCCGGGATTGCCGAAAAAACCCGCCACCGTCGATATTGACATCGATGCCGAGGGAAAAATAACGGGGCTCTTCTAGCGCATACCTTGGTAGAGGGAGGTCATCGGTTTATGGACCAGGCTAAGGTGCTCGATGGCAGAGAAGCTGCCGGCGAGTTAAGGGCATCCATAGGCGCGCGCGTCGACGGCCTGCTTAAAGAAGGCCGTAAGCCACCGGGTCTCGCGGTAGTCCTGATCGGCGAAGATGCCGCCTCGAAGGTTTATGCGGGTCAAAAGGAAAAAGCGTGCCGGGGAGTGGGCTTCAGATTCTTTCTACATGACATGCCGGCTTCGACGGACACGGTCGCTCTGGCGGGCCTACTGGAGAGGCTCAGCGAGGATCCGGATGTACACGGGATACTCGTCGAGCTTACCGTCCCAAGGCACATCGATTGGGCAAAGGCGGTCATGTCCATGGGTGCAGAAAAGGACGTCGACGGGGCTCATCCGCTGAACCTGGGACGCCTGGTTATGGGCTTGGAGACGGTCGTGCCGTGCACGCCTCGGGGTGCCATGTATCTCCTGAAGAAGCACGGCATCGACCCGGCTGGAAAGAGGGCGGTGGTTATCGGGAGGAGCAACATCGTGGGAAAACCTATTGCGCAGCTCCTGCTGGCGGCCGATGCCACCGTGACGGTGTGCCACAGCAGGACCGCCGAACTGCAGAACATCACCAGGGAGGCCGACATCATCGTCGCCGCGATCGGTAAGCCGGAATTTCTTAAGGCTTCCATGGTCAAACCCCGGTGCGTCGTCGTTGACGTGGGAATAAACCAGACGGAGAGGGGCCTCGTAGGGGATGTGGATTACCAAGCAGTATCCCCGGTTGCCTCCTGGATCACGCCAGTTCCTGGCGGCATCGGCCCTATGACTACGGCCATGCTGCTTTCGAACACGCTGGAAAGGTATCTCGACCTGGAAGGGATTCAGGTGTGAATCTCTGCCTGTACGAAGGTCCCGGCACCGTCGCACCATTGGGGTGGGGTTACTTCTCGGCCTCGGGGGATCTCCTGAGACTCACGGCGTTGTCGGCCAGGCGTTGAAGCATCTCCAGGGCCATCTCCAGCTCCTCCTCGGAAAAACCCTTGGCCAGGGCCAGGTGACAATCCTTCCTCGCCTCCAACACCTTGGGAAGCACTTCGCTGCCTTTTTCCGTGGGGTTAAGTAGGTAGCGCCTCCTGTCGGCGAGGTCCCGGCTGCGGGTTATGTAACCCCCATTCTCAAGCTGTTTCACAGCCCTCGCAGTGGTAGTCTTGTCCATGAGTAACTTCTCGCTCACCTCTTCCTGGGTGAGCCCCGGGAAAAGGGCTATTTCCACCAGGAAGCGCCTAGGGCCATGGCCGATATCGCTGTCGCGGAAAAGCCTGTCCATGTGCGAGCAGAGGTTCCTGTGGATTATGGATATCGACTTGCTCAGGGACCCTTCCATGATCTACCGGGCTCCCTCCGTCGCAAGGTCCAGCGACCTAAGGTCTTTCGTCGCGGGCAGCAGCAGGAAAACGGTGAGGATAAAGGAGAGGATGTCCGCCACCGAAAAGGAGAGCCAGATCCCGGTGATCCCCATCAAGCGAGGCATGATCGCAAGAAGGGGAAGGAAAAACAGGATCGGTCGGGCCGAGTTGACCAGGAAGGCCGGAAGGGCTTTCCCGAGGGCCTGGAAGAAGCTGCCGCCCACCCTGTTGTAACCTACGGAAAATGTTCCGGCCACCATGAGCCTCATCGCGGGGATCCCCGCTTCGAGGAGAGCCCTGTCGGAGGTGAAGATCTTCAATGTCGGGCCCGGGAAGATCAAAAGCGCCGTTGTTATCGCCGAACAAAGGGCCAGGGCCATGAAATTGGAGGTCTTTACGGCCTCCAGGGCCCTGCCGTATTTCCTGGCCCCGTAGTTGAAGCCCGTGATGGGCAGCATTCCCTGGGCGATCCCCATGGCGGGCATGGCCGAATACATGATCACCCTGTTGTTGATCCCGAAAACCGCGACAGCGATATTCCCCCCATAGGCCCCCAGCAGTTGGTTGATCCAGCCATAGACGAAGCTGGACGAAACCCTCTGCAAGAAGGTGGGGAAACCGACGATGATGATCTCCTTCAGGATTCCAAGGCGGGGAGCTAGGTGCCTCGCCCTTATCGAGATAAAACTTCTGCCGGAGCGGTAGAACCAGGTGACCCAGACGATGACGAAGACCCTGGAGAGGACCGTCGCCACGGCCGCTCCGCGGATGCCCAATCCTAAGGTGAAGATGAAGATTGGGTCCAGGATGATGTTCGCGATGGCGCCGACCAGCATGGACCCCATGGCTGTGCGGGCCGCGCCCTCGGATCGTATGATATTGTTCATCGACATGGTGAAGAGCGTGAGCGGGCTGCCGATGAATATTACCCCCATATACTCCGCCGCGTAGGGCATTATTTCCTCCGACGCGCCGAAGAGGCGAAGAATGGGCCTGAGAAAAGCACTACCTAAAAAAACCAGGAGAAAGCCGAAAAAAAGTATCCCCAACAGGTTATTGCCGAAAGCCCGATGGGCTTTTTCGTAATCTCTGGCCCCGAAGCTCCGGGAGATGATGGAAGCTGTCCCTACGCCCAGCATGAGACCGATGCCGCCGATCATCATCTGGATGGGGAAGGCCACCGATAGCCCCGCGATCCCCATCGAACCAACTCCATGGCCTATATAAATAGTGTCAACCACGTTGTACAGGCCGTTTACGAACATGGCCACCATGGCCGGAAGGGAGAGTTTCCAAATCAAACCCCCGATGGGCTCGTTGGCCATCATGCTTTCCCTGTTGTATTCCAAGACGCACCTCCGTTGCGATCGATCCAAACTTGGGAATTATAGATCAAAATTGTTGTATCTGCAACTTTTTAGTGACTTTCGTGATTTTTTTGACGCCTTAACGTGGTTTTTCTCCGGGAAAATTTTCTAATTTTCGCAGCCTACCACAAGGCGGTATCCGGCGGAGTATTCTTGGGATTGTTCGCTGTCAATTTCCAAATATCCACCAGAGGTAGTCGTCCCTGGGCTCGATAACCCAGTAGATTCTCCCCCGGTCACGGTCCCACGCATAGGGTCCTCCCGGGGCGGGTTGTCCGACCGAGTTGAGAAACTGCATATCCCGCGACCGCGCCCATGTTTCGGTGACCGCTGACCTTACGGGATGGGCGAAGGGGAGCCTCCCCAGGATCTTGGCCTTTGGCCACCCTCCCGAAGGCGGCATTCTCGTGCCCTCTTCCAGCTTTTCCACCACCCATAGGTATTCTTCCGGGGCCGTCCTCAGGGCAATAAACGCTGCCCTAGATGAGCTTCTGAGGTCTTGTAGAAGGTCTTGGGCTATCCAGGGAACGCCGGGCTCATCTAACTCCAGCAGGGCCATGACGGTAAAGTATATCGCGTCAAAAGCCGCGAGGGGTTTCGGCATCAATGGCCGGGGCCAGAAACCCGTGACGCTATCCCAGCGGGCCGGGTCGCCGCCGGGGAACAGCATTCCGATCAGCTTAAGGCCGTTGGCGGCCCTTTGTTTTGGCGGCAGATCCGGGTCCTTTATGGAGCCCAGCAGATCTAAGTTCTCGGAATCCCAGGCTTGTTCGAGAAGCGTTGATCTCAGGGCTACAGCCTCCGGACGGGCTGCGTCCCTGCTCGCGTACAACTCCACCAGTTCTTCGAAACTCCTGGCGGCCTCCGCCCGGTCCGAAAGAACAGGCAGACTGACCAGCACTGCCAGGAACAGGAAAATAATCGCCTTTTTCATTTAATCCACCCCCGATGGTCTTTTTCGTGTGCCCTGTCACAACTCTATTTTAACCCCCTTTCGCGTCTTTCGAGAGAAGGGAACTAACAGTGACTCCTGTTGTATTATTGGTTAGACCTCGGTGCCAGCGGTCCTCTTTTGGAGCGATCGAATTATAAGGACGAAGGCCGGCCGTGGGTTCGAAAATCTTCTTTCCAAGACTGGGAAGACCTAGGGGAGGTTCGAGCGGTGACGGATGGTGTGATCGGTTTGAATGGCCCTGCGTTCGATGGTGTCATAGAAAGGAGGGAGACCGACAGCCTCAAATGGGACGGGATGGAAGGACGTTTCGGTCCTGTTCCCGGAGATGCCCTGCCCATGTGGGTGGCGGATATGGATTTTCTTTCCCCGCAGGAGGTCGTCAAGGCCATCCAACGGAGGGCTCTTCACGGAGTGTACGGCTACGTACAGGCTCCCTCGGGGGTCTTTCGGGCTGTATCGGACTGGCTCCTCGCTACCCATGGCTGGGAAACGGATTCCTCCTGGGTCGTGTCCTGTTCTGGAGTCATGCCCGCCATTGGCGCTGCCATCAGGGCTTTTTCCGATCCCGGCGACGGAGTGGTCATCCAGCCCCCGGTCTATCCACCCTTTTTCAGGATCGTGAGGGACAATGGCAGGGAAGTGGTGGAAAACCCCCTCATCAACGAGGAGGGTTATTACAGAATGAACCTTGAAGGCCTGGAGAACCTGCTCAAAGACAGGAAAAATCGCATCCTGCTCCTTTGCAGTCCCCATAACCCTGTGGGAAGGGTGTGGACAAGGGAAGAACTGGAGCGGGTCTGCCGGTTGTGCCAGGAAACGGAAACACTCTTGGTATCCGACGAGATCCACGCCGACCTTGTTTTCGAACCCTCTGTCCACGTTCCTGCTGCCACCGTTGCACCGGATTTGGCCGATCGTGTCATAACCTGTATTAGTCCCAGCAAAACCTTCAACATCCCGGGCCTTCAGACGGCCTACACGATCATAAACGACGGGGCTCTGCGAGAGGGTTTCCAGGCATCCCTGAGGGCAACCGGCATTGGGGCCCATAACATCTTTGGCCTAGTCGCTGCCGAAACGGCCTACCGCCACGGTGACCACTGGCTTAAGTCCGCACTTCGTTACATGAGGGAAAATATAGGCCGAGCCATAGCCTTCTTCCAAAGAGAGATGCCCTGGGTAAAGGTGCACGCCCCCGAGGGGACCTACCTCCTATGGTTGGATATGTCCGCCTCGGGACTCGCCCCCGAAGCCGTGACGGAGAGGCTCATATGTAAAGGAAGGGTAGTGCTGGATCCTGGATACTGGTTCGGAACCCAGGGTAGCGGCTGGCAACGGCTTAACATAGCCTGCCCCAGGAGCCTTCTCGAAGAAGGTTTGAGGAGGATAAGGGATTCCTTTTAAGATCCCCGGTAGCCGACGAGAAAAAGGATCGCACGAGGTCAGCCCGATGCTCTTACTTTACCGACGGCCCGGAAGAAGGTGTCGATATCCTCTTCGACGAGGAGGTCGATCCGCTCGGGGGGAAGATAATGGAGGGCGATCTCTCCCTTGTTCACGACCACGATATTCCCCCCGGACAACGCGGGGAGAAGAGCTGCTGGTGTGACGTTGAGCGACGATCCCACCACGAAGAAGAGGTCAGCCTCCCTGGCCAGCTCGTTGCTCTCCTCCAGATGCTTTACCATCTCGCCGAAGAAGACGATATCGGGCTTTATCACGCCGCCACACGAATCGCACCGAGGTACGTCGCTGGCGAAGGTCATCGCCACGCTTTCGTTGTAACCCCAAGTCCGGCCGCAGGAGGTGCAGAAGCTGGACCAGACCCCCCCGTGAAACTCCATCACTCTGGACGAACCTGCCCTCTGGTGAAGGGAATCGATGTTCTGGGTTATGATCCCCAAGAGTTTTCCCTCCTTTTCCAGGGAAGCGAAAAACCGGTGAGCGAAGGTCGGCTCTATCTTCTCCAGGGATTCCAGGAATTCCCGGTGGAATCGGTAGAAAAAGGAAGGGTCCCTCTTGAACCAATCGATATCGAAAATCCTCTCCGGGTCGACTCCCAGTTTTCTCCGGTAAATCCCGCCGGGCCCCCGAAAATCCGGCAACCCGGCGCTCGTGGACATGCCCGCGCCGCTTAGCAGGACAATCCGGTTTGACCTTTCGATCAAATCGGAGCAAAAAGAAGCGGCACTCCTGAGGGTGTTCATAGGCAAGCCTCCAATCTGTCTTTCTTTGCCAGTAATAGGATAACCCCTTCCACTGAAACCCGGAAACCTCGAAACCCTGGAAGGGGCAAGGATCTTGATTTTATATGCAACCGGTTACATAAAATGCTACAATGCACGCCGGAGTCTTGGACATTATCAGGGAGGTGTTCGAAAATTATGGCCAGGAAGAACATCGTTTATGGAGTAAATGACAAACCCCCCGCGCCGATCATGGTCCTGGCGGGGTTACAGCATGTTTTAACCCTTTTTGGTGCGACCACCCTTGTCCCTCTTATTTTCGGGCCGGCCATGGGTATGTCTTCGTCCCAGATAGCCTTTTTCATCTCCTGTGTCTATTTCGCTATGGGGTTTGCCACGCTCATCCAGACCCATCCCAGGTTAGGTTCCGGCCTACCTATCGTCCAGGGTTCCAGCTTCAGCTTTATCCCTCCGATAATGACTATTATCGGGGCCTACAGCGGTTTCGGCCCCAACGTAGTCATGCAGTACATCGGCGGGGCGCTGATATCGGGAGGCCTGATCCTCGCCGGGTTGGGTTACAGTCGCCTTGTGGGCTATGTACGCAGGATAATCACCCCTATCGTGATAGGTCCAACGATCATGGCCATAGGATTTTCTCTCGCGTCAACGGCAATACAATATAACGCCGCCAACTACTGGCCTGTTTCACTTATAGTTGTAGCCTGCGTCTTCATCTTCAGCCTAATGAGCCGCAATCGGTTCATGAACATCTTTGCTGTCCTGGCCTCGATATCGATCGCATACCTGGTATGCCTCTTCGGCAGCCTCGCGGGTCTTTTCCCTGCCGGGCACGCCGCCTATGTGAGCCTTGAGGAAGTGAGACTGGCACCCTGGTTCAGGTTCAACCTGTTTATGCCCTGGGGCCCACCCAGGTTCAGTTTCCTGGCCTTCGGCGCCATAATCGCCGGCTTTTTCGCCGTGATGATAGAATCCATCGGTGATTACCACTCCTGCTCCTACGCTTCCGGTCTTAAGGACCCTGACGCTGAAACGATCAGCCGGGGAATCGGGGCGGAAGGATTGGGATGCGTAATGGCCGGTTTTTTGGGAGCCGTGGGGACCACGTCCTACACGGAGAACGTGGGGTTGATCGGGTTGACCGGCGTTGCATCACGATGGGTGGTTCGGACAGGTGCGGTGATGCTCATCGTCATGGGAATGATCGGAAAACTGGGAGCCCTGATTGCGACGATGCCGAGTCCGGTCATCGGCGGCGCCTACATCGCCCTCTTCGGCATTATAGGGGCACTGGGCATACAGGTCCTCATGAGGGCCGATATGGGCAGCCAACGCAACGTCCTGATCGTGGGGTTTGCGTTCCTGATGGCCCTGGGCCTTCCGGGTTGGACCGAAGGCCAGCAGGAGGCCTTCTTTGCCCTGGGGATCCCCGGACAGATGATCTGGGCCATTCTCAAGACCCCCATGGCGGTCGCAGGGATCTGTGCTGCCTTCTGGGACAGCATCGTCCCTGGCACACCTGAGGAACGCGGCATAAGAACGTGACCGATTCGTCCACGGTGACAAGTCCATCGCAGGGCCCCCTCCAAGGGGGCCTTTTCCGTTGACAAAAGGGCGTAGGGGTGCAAGTATAGCCGGGAAAATTTTAAAGATTTCAAAAGAGCGTAGTCAATAAAGGGTTGTGGCTGAAGGAAGTGGTAAAATAAGGCGCAAGACAGAAAAACCATAATGGAGGTGCAGCCAGAATGGCGAAGCAACTGGACATCTTCAAGTGTGAACTCTGTGGAAATGTTGTCGAACTACTGCACGTCGGTAAGGGTGAACTGGTTTGCTGTGGACAGCCCATGATGCTGATGGAGGAGCAGACCGCCGACTTTACCACCGAGAAGCACGTTCCCGTCATCGAAAAGAAGGACGGGGGTCTCCTGGTCAAGGTCGGAAGTATTCCCCATCCAATGATCGAAAAGCATTACATAGAATGGATCCAGGTGATCATCGATGGGAAAAACTGCAAGCAATTTCTGAAACCGGGCGACGCCCCAGAGGCTTTCTTCGCCGAGGACGGGGAGAGCGTTTCGGCCAGGGAATACTGCAATATCCACGGACTCTGGAAAAGTTAAAAGAGGACTCCGGGGAGGACTCACGTCCTCCCCGGTTGATCGAGATTGGTCCTTGTTCCACTTCTTCGTGAAAGGGCGTTTTCCTGGGTTCCTGGTGCCACGTAGCCGAACCGAGAGTAAAGGAGGTCGGTCTTCATGGAGGCCGCGATCGACAAGAGGGCACTCCACGCCCTTTCCTACGGGCTCTATATTGTCAGTTCGATAAAGGGCGACAAGTTCAATGGCCAGATCGCCAACGCTGTTCTGCAGGTCACTGCGGATCCCATCGCCGTAGCGGCCTGCCTGCACAGGGAAAATCTGACCACCGAATGTGTCAGGGACTCCGGGGTTTTCAGCGTCTCGGTCCTCGGGGAGGATGCTCCCATGACCTTCATTGGCAATTTTGGTTTCAAGTGCGGCCGGGATTTCAACAAGTTTGAAAGTTGCTCTTTCGAAACGGGCCAGACGGGAGTCCCCCTTGTACTCGAGCATTCCATCGCCGTTATCGAGGCCAGGGTCGTAAAGGAGATGGAGATTTTCACCCACGTCATGTTCTTCGGCGAGGTGTTGTCGTCTCGCCGGCTTGGTGAAGGACGGCCTCTCACCTATGCCCACTACCGTGAGGTCAAAAAGGGAAAGTCGCCCAGGAATGCACCGACTTTCATCCTGAACGAGATTCCTTGAAGCGATGAATTCTGCCCCGGGGTGTCTCGTGACCAAGAAACCTTTGGCCCTTGGCAACCGCGGTTCGGGAGGCCTGTCGTGAAAAACCCTGTGCCCGGGCTTTCGCCCCGGAGGATCGCCTTCCTGGCCGAGCAGTTCGAGGTTTTGTATCAGCGCTACAACAGGCTCGAGTACGTTGAACCAGATCCCGTCTCGGCGGTGAGAGGCTTTCCCGACCCCCTTGATAGGGAGGTTGCGGGGGTCGTCGCGTCAAGTTTGGCCTACGGCAGGGCCTCCCAGATTGTTAAAAGCGCGCGGAGAGTCCTGGATAAAATGCGGGGCAGCCCCCGAGATTTTCTTCTCGAATCGGATGACGGGACGTTAGGGGAGGTTTGCCATGGTTTTCGCCACCGTTTCACCGATTCTCGTGACCTCTTTGACCTCCTTTTCTCAATAAGGAAAGCCCTCAGGGAATGGGGTTCCCTCGAGAACCTTTTCACCTCGGGGGTTCACGATTCCCCCGAGAAGTCCCTGGGAGGGCTTCGCGCGCTCTACGGGGCGCTTCGATCCTTTTCGGCCGGGAGGAATAACACCCTTCTCCCGGACCTTGCCCTTGGAAGCGCTTGCAAGAGGTATCATCTTTTCCTCAAGTGGATGGTCAGGCGGGATTCCATTGACCCCGGTGGTTGGAAATGCATTGGCCCGGTGGACCTCATGATCCCCCTCGATACCCATATGCACAGGATTTGCGCCGACCTGGGACTCGTCGCAAGGAAAAGTGCCGACCAGCGGGCCGTAATCGAAGCGACCCGCGCATTCAGAATGATCTGTCCCGAGGATCCTACCAAGTATGATTTTACCTTGACCCGTTTCGGTATCAGGGGCGACCTGGAAATGAAAAACCTCATGGACACCCTGCTAAGACCCCGGTCGGGGTATAATCCTCGGTGAGAATCATGGAGGAAGATTTAACCGATGGGCATACTTCCCTATTGGGATCAGAACATGGATTTGGACATAGCACCCTGGACACCTTATGCGAAGGACTTCAACCCCGTTTCGGTCAACCTTCTTCACAGCGACCAACTGGGAAAGATCGCATCTCTCGCCCTGGGAATGGACAGTGAGCTTCTTTTCGTGGAGAGCACTGAAACGGGACAAGTTGGACCGCTATTTCGAGAAAATCTTTTGATCCCGGGACGCCGCCATCACTATGACGGGGGTTTCTCGTTGATTTTCGGCTATTCCGCCATGATGGAGGCCCTGTTAGGCTTATTCGCCCAGGTATTCCCGGGGGTGAGCGCCGGGCTGGCAGTTTGCGGTGTCTGGGACAGGTTCATGCTCGTGGACGAGTGCAAGGTCATCGTCTTGGTCGGGGATAGCCTTCTCCTCAACGAAAGTAAGTGTTTCCTGGCCCTGCAGGAGATAATGGCTGCCACCGCCACGGATAACGGTTCCAGCTCTTTCTTTGCCGAACAGTTCGGCTACAGGCGCTTCTCGATCCCTTTCGAGACCGATGATATCACCAGCCTTGCGATTTCCAAGATACTCTTTGACTTCGAACTGGATGCCACCCACGCTCTTTTGGGACCTCCCCCCGAGGTATCACTCCCGGATATTTTCAGGGAGCGCGAACAATGGTAGAACCGTTTGTTTCTGCCTTTCTCGGCCTCAGCCTTGCCATGGACGCCTTGGCCGTCTCCATAGCCATAGTGATTTGTACCCCTTTCCACTTTTCTGCTGCGCCGGTTATTCGGGTCTCGGGGATCTTCGGACTCTTCCAGGCCCTCATGCCCCTGTTGGGTTGGGTGGCTGTCAGAAAGGTCCTATCCATGCCTAACGGGGCGAGTCAATGGATTGCCTTCGGTCTCCTGGCCTTCGTGGGCGGCAAAATGGTGTTGGAAGGGCTGAAGCAAAGGGAAGAATGTTTTTATACTGCAGCTGACCCCACCAAGGGCCTTCCGCTAATTCTCCTCGCCGTAGGAACAAGTCTGGATGCACTGGTTGCGGGGGTGGGTTTCGCACCTCTAGGCCTTGCTCCCTTCTTTACCTCTTCTGTTATCGGTATTTTGACTTTCGGTATCGTCGCTGTCGGCATGAGTCTTGCCAACCGGATCGGGAGAAGGGCCGGGGGTAAGGCGACGGTAATGGGAGGCTTGATCCTTATCGCCATCGGGATCAAGATCCTTTTTCCCCACGGGGGGTGAGGACAACGGTCGTAGGGAGACCACTCCGGGAAGGGACGAGGGTTTCACTTTTGAATATATTGTCGAAGAGAGCCTTGGATACCACCCTGTTGAGGGGCGAATAATACTTTTTGAGGAGGATCTTTACCGATGGCCAAGAAAAAAGGAAGACTCGAGTTTATCCAGATGAAGCAGGCCGGGGACCTTGCTGCATGGATCACCGCCTACGATTTTCCGACCGCTTCCTTTGCCGAGGCGGCCGGGATGGACATGATCCTTGTCGGTGATTCCCTGGGCATGGTGGTACTCGGTTATGAAGGCACCGTACCGGTCACGATGGAAGACTGCATCCGCCACAGCCAGGCTGTTCGAAGGGGGGCGCCCAATACCTTCTGCATAGGGGACATGCCCTTCCTCAGCTACCAGGTGAGCGACGAAGACGCCGTACTCAACGCCGGCCGTTTCCTCAAGGAGGCTGACATGGACGCCGTTAAGCTGGAAGGGGGCAGGCGCGTAACGGGACGCATCAGGGCGATCACCGACGCGGGCATCCAGGTCATGGGTCACATCGGCCTTACACCCCAGAGCTCTGGACAGCTGGGAGGATTCAAGGCCCAGGGTCGCGATCCGGAAAGCGCCCGGGAACTCATCAAGGACGCTCTAGCCGTTCAGGAGGCGGGTGCCTATGCGCTGCTCCTTGAGGCTGTTCCACCGGAACTTACCGAGTACATCTGGAAGAAGCTGGACATTCCCGTTTACTCCATCGGTGCCGGGGCCCCCTGCGATGGTCAGCTCATCATCTGCGGTGACATGCTTGGTCTGTTCCAGGCCTTCACACCGAAGTTTGTCAAGAAATACGCCGACGTCGCCGAGATAGAGATCGCCGCTTTTAAGGAATACATCAGTGATGTGAAGCAAGGTGTTTTCCCCGCCGACGAGCATGTTTATCACATCCTCAAGGGTAGGGAAGAGGACTTCGCCAAGATGCTCAAGGAGTTCGAATAATCTTTCAAAAAAATTTTGAAGGGTCTGGACCGGGGGGCTTGCCCCCCGGTTTTTTTCTTCCGGGGTTGACTCTTTTATCGCAAGATAATATTTTGAAATCACCGGCGTTGATCCCCCCAGATGGCAACGCCGCGGAGTGACCCACGGAGATGCAAAAAAGGAGGAGACAGCCCATGGCCGGTTCGGGAAATGAGAAAGTAATCCTCTCCCTGGTCAACAACAAGGGTGGCGTAGGAAAAACCACTACGGCGGTGAACCTTTCAGCCCAACTCGCCAGGGACGGGAAGAAAGTCCTCCTGGTGGACCTCGATGGCCAGGGTTCGGCCTCCCGCTCCCTTGGCCTGGAAAGGGAGGACCTCCATCCGGGAACGGCCGAAGCCATGCTGGAAGGACTTCCCATCGAAGAGGCGGTCAAGGGCTCCTACATTCCGGGACTCGACCTCCTTGCCGGGTCCATGGACTTAGTCTCCACCGACGTCTTCCTGGCTGACGTGGAGGATAGGGAGTTCATTCTCCGCTCTATTCTGTGGCCGGCCGCGGACGAGTATGATTTTATCGTCATTGATTGCCCCACGTCGCTGGGACTCCTGACGGTCAACGCCCTGACTTCGTCGGATTACCTGATCCTCCCTGTGACACCCGATTACCTCGGCTTCGAGGGACTTCTCAACCTGATGGAAGCCGTGGAAAGGACCAGGGAAGGGATCGGCGAGGCAGCGGAAGTGCTAGGTATAGTCGTGACCCTGGCCGATTACCGTGTCAGGGTGACCAGGGATATCGGTGGAATGATAAGGGACAGGTTCGGAAGGCTTGTTTTCAACACTGAGATCAGGATCAATGTGAAACTGAAGGAGGCCCCCTCCCGCGGCAAATCGATCTTCGATCACGACAACGGTTCTACGGGCGCCGATGCTTACAGGCGGTTCTGCCGCGAAGTGGTCAACCGGATAAGGCAGGACAGAGCCTGACGCGGTTCCTGGCGGGAAACAAGACAGGTCTCCCGTGGATTCCCGGTTTGAGGACAGCTCAACCGGCGGGTCAGTTCGCGAGGTACTCCAGGGTCTGGCTGATCTGGAGACAGGCGATAAAATATTCGCAGACCACCCTCCAGATCATCTCCAGGACGACTACGGCCAGGGCAAACAAAAGCCAGGCCCTCGGGTCCTTCCCCGTCTTCTCCACCAATGCTGAAAAGAATCGTGCTGACTGGGGATATCGTGAGCGGACCCTCCGCAAAACGAGCCAGGCCAGAAAGGGCATAACGAAAGCTCCAATAAAGTAAAGGACCTTTATCACCGCTGGGCCTACGAGCCAATCGAAGTTGAGGTAACCGATGATAGCGCCCAAGCCGATCATCCTCCTTCCGAAGGTGCGCTTCCGTTCATTTTACTTCAACTCCGCCGAATGTCCCCCCCCTACGACTACGCGGGGACCGCCCTCCACATATACCCCATCGAAAAAAGAAAACCTCTCTCCGTGAGGGGCATCTGTGCAGTCATCCTCGGGAAATAGGAAGCCTCTTCGGAGAAGAAGAGAGTGCCCGTTGTCTCCCGTAAGAATTCGAGTGGCAGGCATTGGTTGCCTCGCGAATAAATTTAGGTGAGAGCATTGACAACGAGGGTCCTGTTCGTAATATCGAAATGAAGAAAATTTTTCATGAGAGGTTAGAATTGAAAAAAGAAGAACGCTTTTCCGCTCTGGACAGGATTGCGGCCCTCTCGAACACCCTGACCGGACAGCAGATGGCCCTGGCTCGTTATATTTATCAGAATCCGGAAAAATCAGCCTTCTTTAATTCCGTTCAGCTCTCGGAGGTGGCAAGGGTCAGCACACCCACGGTGGTCAGGCTCGCCGTAAAACTGGGTTTCAAGGGATTCCAGGAAGCACTCCGTGATACGGTACGCTCCCAGATTCGGTCCATCGATCGTTACATGGGAGAACCCGGGGACGAAGAGGAGCCCCTTTTCCAGAGGGTCCTTTCGCTCGAATTCCATGTCCTGGGTGAGATGAAAAGGCGCCTCAAAGAAGAAAGCGTGCAAAAAGCGGTGGATCTCCTGTCAAATAAACGGAAGATCTTCATCGCCGGGTTCCTGGCGAACATCTGTCTCGCCGAGTATATGGCCTACTTCCTTGGCATACTGAGGGAAGGCGTCCTCCTTCTGACACGGGTCGAGGAAAGCCTCTTCAGGCAGCTTCAGAAGACGGGTTCCGAGGACGCGGCAATAATCTATAGCTTTCCCCGCTACCCCGTGACAACGCAGAAGCTTGCCCAATACCTGAGGGACAAGGGCGTCCCGATTATAGGTGTCACCGACTCGGCCCTCTCCCCGCTGGCCGCCTTTTCCGACATACTGCTGGAGGCTCCCATGAAGTTCCTCTCTTTCATCGACCCCTGCGCGGGGGCCTTCGCGCTCAACCACTGCCTGTTGACGGCTTTTTACTTCAGGTATCCTAAAAAGATGCGAGAGACCCTGTTGAGGTTTGAAGAGTATTCTAAAAGCCAGAACCTGTTCCTGATGGAAGATATCGACATCGTCGATCTTGTTTAAACCAAACTTGAGGAGGAGAGATATCCATGGAAGTGATGCTGCTATCCCGAAAAGAGATCGAATCGCTTCAGATCCCGGTGACCGAGATCATGGACGTGGTGGAAAAGGGCTTCGTCCTGAAGGGAAAAGAAAAGATGGAGATGCCCGCCAAGATCGGCATCCACCCGCGAAAGGACTGCTTCATCCACGCCATGCCCTGCTACGTGGGAGGGGCCGCCGACGTGGCAGGCATCAAGTGGGTTTCGGGATATCCCTTGAACCAGCCCAAGGGGTTACCCTACATAACCGGGGTCATGTGCCTCAACGACCCCGAGACAGGTTTTGTGAAAGTCATCATGGACGCCAACTGGATCACCGCCTGGAGGACCGGGGCCGCGACAGGCGTTTGCGCAAGGCACATGGCCGACCCCGATTCGCAGGTACTGGCCGTGATTGGGCTCGGGGTGCAGGGAAGGACGAATACGGCGGCATTGGCCGCGGCTCTTCCCAGGCTGGAAAAGGTTAAAATATACGACAACCACGCCGAGCAGGTTCCTCGATTCACTGAGCAGGTGAAGGAAGATTTGAAAGGTATTGAGATACTTCCCTGCGGAACTGTTGAGGAGGCTGTGGGGGAGGCCGATGTGGTAGTCACCTGCACTCCCATTGTTACCGATCCCCAGAGGTTCGTGAAATCCGAGTGGTTAAAGAAGGACATGCTGGCGGTGTCGGTAGACTACGATTCCGCTTTTGAAGCCGATGTAATGTCCGGGGCTTCCGCCTTCGTGTGCGATGACCTGAATCAGTACCTCTGGACCCAGGAGCAGGGCGACTACTTTCAGAAAGGTTATCCCACAGAGAAACAGATCCTGGGAGACATGGGTCATATATGTGCCGGCACGCGAAAGGCGGAACTGAAGGGACGTCGCGGCGCCGTTCTGATGGGGATTGCCAGTCATGATGTCCTGACGGCGAACCTGATCCAGGAAAAGGCCCTGGCCAGGGGCTTGGGCCACTTGGTAGAGCTATAGAGTATCTGACAGTCCAGGTGAGCGGCGATGACGCCGCCCACCTGGCCAAAATGGATATCCCGTTAGTTCCTGTCCATAATCCTCCTTCGCAACTCCGGCGGCATCTTTTCAATACCGTATCTCAAGGCGGTTCTGGGCATGATATTCTTTCTGCTCATCATGTATTCGTAAATTTCCTGCCGATGGGATTCACTGGCGGCCTTCAATAGCCACCCGTAACCCTTCTGGACCATATCGTCGGCATCGCAAAGCAGTGTTTCCACGATAGCCAGGACCTCCTCCAGGAATCTACCGCGGCGGGAGGGGATTACCAGGGAAACGGCGGCCCCGCGCCTTAGCCACCTGTTCGGCGAAGTCGCCCATTCTTTTTCCAGGATTCCGATATTTTCCGGGTACTTTTCCAGGAGCATTGCGACGCTGTGGTTGCAGAAAGTGTCACAGGATGCCCAGTTAGTTACAAAGGATTCTATCCAGCGCTGAAACAGCCTGATATCCGCTTTATCGAATTCCTTCGACCTGGATTCGGTTAAATGACATGCGATGAACGTCTCCTCCAGGAAACCTTCACTCCAGAGCAGTTCGCAGAGCTCAAAAACATGCCCTTTGCTTTGCCCGGAAATTTCCTTTAAAATAATTCTAGTGTAGGCTCTTACCCTCGCGGCTTTTATCCCATGGCATTTGATCTCTTCCTTGAAGAATCTCCTGCTTGAAAGCCGAAGGGCGTCGTCTCCCATGGCTAACAGGTCATCCGTGATCCTTCGCGCAGTCTTTTTCGCTTCCATTCCATTTCCTCCCGATCTTCGTATAGTCGAGTGAGCGTAAAGGGGATGGTCTTTTCTTGCACGCTTCCCGTCATTATCCTATGCTGCGCACCCGCCCAGCCAGGATGTACAAGGTCCGGTCCATTTATTCAGGCCCGTTGCGGTGTGCCTCTTATCCTGCGTGGTTTTTCTTTACTGGCTTATAATAATCTCAGAGTTGCTCCCAAGGGAGGAGGGCGCTTTTCTTGATAGACCTTCACTACGGGAGGCAAGCCTTCGATTTCGACTGCGGCGCCACGGCTCTTCAGACCGTTATGGCCTATTACGGGGTCGAGGTCC
>JAAYIZ010000294.1 GCA_012523215.1 Thermovirga sp. | reverse complement strand
TAAGGCCGGGAAGTATGAATTTCTTGTAAAAGGAAGAACCCATCATCCTGCTGAAAAAACCCCGATCCGCAACTTGATCGCTCATTACGTTCGACACCTCCTGTGTCCAATCTTTCCACCCGTCCCGCTTCAGGACGGCCCTTTCCGCTTACGGACTCTTTCATCGCCTTCCCTTGCACCACCTCCTCGAAAAAAGAAAGGGACCCCTTTAAAGGGGTCCCTTTATCCCGGTTTGTTGCGGAAGAGTACGGCTCAACCGCGCCAGGAGGGGAACCCCAAGGCGAAGTAAAAGTAATAGCCGTAAAAATAGCAGTCGAAGAGTTCTTGCTTCATGCGCACAGGGTTCCCTCCCTTACAAAGCATTCAACGCATTCTATACCAGCGGCTACTTCTTGTCAAAAGACGAAGGCCAGACTCGACATGTACCTTTCACTTTGATTCTTACGGGAGGCAACGGACATGGACCGGGCTCGATCTACTGCGCAAAATGACCGAAATCCACAATTTTCAGAGAATCGGCGGAAGGAGGTAGTTTTCCGGGATTTCCTCGGGGATGTCGATTTTAAGGTTCGTCTCTTCCCCTTCCCTCTCAACAACTAAGTCGATGGTCCTTCCCAAGCTTTCCATGATCAGGGCCTTGAGGTCCTCCAGGGAGTCATCGGCGTCGAACTCAGCCCCCCCGGCGGAAAGGATCCTGTCTCCCGTTCTCAAACCCAGGCTCTCGCCCAGTGAGTCGTGGTACAGGACCAGGAGGCGCAAGGGATCGCCAGTGGTTGTCACCGTGCCCAGCACGAAGGGGGCCAGCCGTTCTTCCACGCCGAGATAGTACTTCACGTCCCTCGGCATTCTTTCACTTAAAATCGTCGACGACCCGTACAGTTCGTGTATGTCGGGAAGACCCGAAAGCAGCACTTCCCCCGCTATGTTGAGGGCGGCCTTGGAGCGTTTATTCAAGTGCTGGGGCTGGGCCCCCCAGTCCTTGGACTCTTGCCCCTCGATCACGGCCTGGATAAAGTAATTAACCGCAGCTACCTCGCTGTGCCCCACCTCTTGGAGGTTCCTTATGACCTTGTCTCGGAGATAGTCACCGGTGGTAGCCCTGCCCAGCCTGCCGAGGACCGTCTCCAGCCTGGTCTGGGAATCGTAAAGATCCTGGGGGATCCCCTCCAGGTAACCCCGCCCTCCCGTCTTCTCGTCGGCCCATCGGTAGGTGCTGTCGTGGTTGAAAAGAACGATCATGAAATCAAGAATGGCCTGGTCCGCTTCCTCCAGGAGGCCCGGCTCCGGCGCCGCGGCGGAAGCGCCGGCTGAAAGGGCCGCCGCCCCGCCCCATGCCCCTAGGGGAAAACCGGGCGCCAGGGCGGCTACGTATGCCGAGGGTACAAGGACCCGCCCTTCTCCCGTCTCAATTACGATCCCCGTGACGTTCCCCGCCTTGTCCAGGGCCGGTGCGCCACTGTTGCCTTCCGACGCATCCCCCGACAGGGTATACCTTTCGCCCCCCCTTGCCTCCTGCAGGACCTCGGAGACGGTGAACTGCACAAACCCGTAGGTACCGTCCCTGACCGCGCCGCACTGGACCACCGTCCCCGGGTTGATGTCGGTCTGGACAAGGGCGAGACCTTCCCTCTCGGTAGCCGGCACGTTTATCAATGCCAGGCCCCTTCTCCAGTCGACGGCCAGGAGGCCCGGGGAAAGGTCCTCGGATCCATCCCGGAAGCGAAGGGTTATCCTGGCAGCGTTGTTCAATAAGTGAGCGGCCGTTACGGCCCTGTCTCCGTCGGCAATGAGGAATGCCAAACCCTTGTTTTTTCCGCCATCTTTTGTCTCGACCGTCAGGGCCGCTATGGACTGGACGGCCTTCAAAAGGGCGGCGGTATCCACCTGGGGCCGTTCATTATCCTGGGCCACCGCCCGGCGGCCAGGGCAAAGAACCATCCCCAAGAACAGGAAAAAAAGAAGCACAAAGCGACCCGAACGTCCCTTCGCTCCCACTGCCACACCACTCCTTTATCCCCGCCCCCTGTCGTGAGTCGAACCCCAGGCGCTCCCAGGAGTATATTACCTCCAAACGGGGGAGCGACAGGCTGAATGCGAAGATGGACCCTCGATCATGGCTGTCAGCGTATTGTCGGTTCCGCTGCCATTCCCTTTTGTGCCGGTAAGGGAAATAATAAGGACCGGGTCGGCCTTTTAAAGCATCCGGCAAGGCCAGCGAGAAAGGGGAGGATCAGGCCATGATCACAGCGTCCGCCACCTGGAGGGCAAGTTTTCCTGGAACCTTTTTTGGTGCAATGGTCATCGAGGGCATCACGAGCACCGCGGAGAACTCGGCCTTCGAGGAAAGAAAGACCGCCCTGGAGGAAGAACTTCGCCGGCGGCACCTGGGGAAGACTCGGAAGGATATCTCGCGGGAAGATCCCTTCGGAGCCTACGAAAAGTACTTCCGAAAGTTCGGCCAGGGCTACCCGGTGCTCCACCAGGTGGAGACGGTGGCACTCAAGGCTAAACCCCTCTCTTCCCCGTCACCCCTCGTGGCCGCTGCGTTCCTGGCGGAACTCGGAAGTGGCCTCCTCACTGCGGGGCATGACCTGGAAAGGCTATCCCTCCCCCTTACCCTGGATGTCTCAAAGGGCGGAGAAACCTACCAGGCTATGGGCGGCAGGATGCGCACCATGCCGAAGGGGGACATGTTCCTGTCAGACCAAAAGGGCATCCTGTCGAGCATAATCTACGGGCCCGACGACAGGAGCTTCATCACTCCCGTGACGACGCGAGCTCTCTTTTCGGTCTACGGTGCGCCCTCCATACCTTCCTGGCAGATAAGGGACCACCTGGAGGAGATCGGGGAACTCGTCGCCGTGCTGAGCCCGGAAGCGGTCCGTAAAGAGTTGATCATCCTGGGTTAGACGGGGCCTTCGCTACCTCACTCGGGGAGATCAATCTTCCTGCTGCTGCTATCGAGCCAAAAGGGTGTGGTCCTGGCTCCCAGGTTTTCGTGGACCGCTTCATTGATGAAGCCAAGGGCCCTTCGCAGCTCCTCGTCCCTTTCGGGGGCGAGGCTTTCCATGCAGAGCAGCGCCCGCTTAGTTTCGGGCGTGAGCTTTGTCCTGTCGGCCTCGCGCCAGTTCTAGCACCGGCAGATCGCCCCCGCATCGTCCATGTAGGCGAACTCCCCCTCGCGAGGTGGTTCCTCCTCCTCGGCGCCGAGGGGTAAAAAGGGCTCGCCGCCCCCTGCCGCCGCCAGGCGGATATCGCCCAC
>JAAYIZ010000293.1 GCA_012523215.1 Thermovirga sp. | reverse complement strand
CGTTCTCTTCATCGACCTGGAACTTGTTGACGCCCACCACGACGCGTTCGCCGCTCTCGACGGCCCTCTGGTACTGGTAAGCCGCGCCCTGGATCTGTTGCTGGGGATAGCCTTTCTCGATGGCCGCCAGCATGCCGCCCATTTCTTCTATCTTGTCGATGTACTCCAGGGCCTGGCGCTCTATCTCGTTGGTGAGAGCCTCGATAGCATAGCTCCCGGCGAGGGGGTCCACCGTCGAGGTAGACCCTGATTCGCAGGCGATGATCTGCTGAGTCTTGAGGGCTATGCCCACGCTCTTCTCCGTGGGCAGGGCAAGGGCTTCGTCGAAGCTGTTGGTGTGGAGGGACTGGGTCCCTCCCAAGATGGAGGCCAGGGCTTGGATCGCGACGCGTACGATGTTGTTCTCCGGCTGCTGGGCCGTGAGGGTGCTCCCCGCCGTCTGGGTGTGGAAGCGAAGCACGAGGGCTCTCGGCTCCGTGACGCCGATCCGTTCCTTCATGAGCCTTGCCCAAAGCCTCCTGGCGGCCCGGAATTTGGCCACTTCCTCGAGGAAATCGTTGTGGGCGTTGAAGAAGAAGGAGAGCCGCTGGCCGAATACATCGGGGTCAAGCCCAGCGGCCACCGCCGCCTGGACGTAGGCAAGACCGTCGGCCAGGGTGAAGGCAACTTCCTGCGAGGCCGTGGAGCCAGCCTCCCTTATATGGTAGCCCGAAATGGATATGGTGTTCCACTTGGGGACGTTGTCGCTGCAGAAGCCGAAGATGTCGGTGATGAGGCGCATGGAGGGTTTGGGTGGGAAAATGTAGGTGCCGCGGGCGATATATTCCTTGAGGATGTCGTTCTGGATCGTGCCTGAAAGCTCCGACGCCGGCACCCCCTGCTTTTCACCGACGGCGATGTACATGGCCAAAAGGACCGCCGCCGGGGCGTTTATCGTCATCGAAGTGGATACCTTGGCCAGGGGGATCTCCCTGAAGAGGGTCTCCATGTCGGCCAGGCTGTCAATGGCGACCCCAACCTTGCCGACCTCACCCCTTGCCATGGGATGATCGGAATCGTACCCTATCTGGGTCGGAAGGTCGAAGGCGACGGAAAGCCCCGTCTGACCCTGTTCCAGCAGGTAGCGATACCTGGCGTTCGACTCGGCCGCCGTGGCGAAACCGGCGTACTGCCTCATGGTCCAGAAGCGGCCGCGATACATGGTGGGCTGGACACCCCTCGTGTAAGGATAAGACCCGGGGAAACCCAGATCTTCGCAATAGTCCAGGCTCTCGATGTCTATAGGGGTGTAGAGGCGCTCCAGGGGTATGCCCCCTCCGGTAGTGAAGGCCTCCTTCATCTCAGGATGCCTGGAAAGCCCCTTGGCGACCCTTTGATCGTACTCCTTCTTCCCTTTCAGTAGATCTCCACGGACTTTGCTTTCGCTCACTTTGCAAAACGCCCCTTTCCTCGCACGAGCGGGACCTTCAGGTCAAATTGACGGAACAGTGCTTCAAATTCCGGTCCCTTTGTGAATCTTCAAGCAGCTATGGACATTATTCCTTATCACGCGAAAAGATGCAACCATTTCATTGAATTGCGAGACAATTCTATTCAATTCACACCAGGAGCATACCGACCCCCGGGGATCAGGAAATGCCCCGCGGGAAGGCGCCCAAGGGGAGCACCTTCACCTCGGCCTTTTCCAGGGAGGACCTGACAAGGGCCGCTATCCTCGCCGCGCCGGGGGAGTCCCCGTGAAGACAGATCGTATCGGCTTTCAGCGAGATCTCCTCGCCGCTCATGGCGGCGACTTTCCCCTCCAGGACCATCCTGACGGCCCTCGTGGCCGCCTCCCGAGGGTCCTCGATCACGGAACCCGGCTCCGACCGGGGAAGGAGGGATCCGTCCGGCGCGTAGGCGCGGTCAGCAAAGACTTCCGCCGCGAAGGGCACGCCCTCCTCGAGGCAGACCTTTTCAAAACAGGAGCCCGGGGGGCCCACGAGGATGAGCCCCTCGCCGGAGTCCCTGGCAGCCCGGGCGATAGCCCCGGCCGCGGCTTCATCCTTCGCCGCCCTGTTGTAGAGAGCCCCGTGGGCCTTCACATGCTGCAATCTCCCGCCCCTGGACCTGACTATGGCCGAAAGGGCACCCACCTGGTAAAGGCAGAAAGAGTAAATTTCCCCGGGTGAACAACCCATTTCCCTCCTGCCGAAACCGGCGAGGTCAGGATACCCCGGATGGGCCCCAAGGGCTACGCCCTTTTTCAATGCCAAGTCAGCGGTGGCGGCCATGATCTCCGGGTCGCCGGCATGAAAACCGCAAGCGATGTTGATGGAGGTGACGTGATCCATGATAAGGGCATCGTCACCCATCTTCCAGACACCGAAACCTTCACCCAGGTCACTGTTGAGATCCACCGAAACGGTCATGAGATCCTCCCCCGGGGCGGCTCCTTCAGCCGCGCCATCCTATGATCTTCCACTCAATGTCAAAGGATTTTCCCTCGATCTTAAGCCGCATGACCCCCCTGTCGGCTTGCGCCCCCCGCTGAACCGGCCGGGATCTATATTCCGCCAGAAGGCCCCTGATCCTTCCAAGACCTTCCTTCAGGGTCCTCGAGGCGTCGGAGGCTTCACCGAGACCGCATCGCCGGAAGGAAAGGCGATCCCCGGGGGACATCAGGGCAAGCAGGCCGCGATCGGCGTTTATTACCGCCGCTATCTTGGGGTATCCCCCCGTGGTCTGCCCGTCGGCCATCATGATGATGGGCAGACCATTGCCGGGAACCTGTACCGCCCCCCAGGGGACGGCGTCGGATACGATATCAGCCTCCCTGCCATGTTGGATGGCCTTCCCCTGAAGGCGGTACCCCATCCGATCCGAATCGGGACCTATTCTATAGGAAGAACCGTAAAATTCCTCTATCCCAACCGGTGTGAAAAAATCCTCCTGGGGTCCGGAGATCACCCTCAAAACCGATCCGTCGACAAAACCCCGGCGGAGCTCCGTGGGGACAACGAAACCCTCTCCCCGACAAGACAGGATGTCGGGTGTCCCCAAGGGGAGGATATCCCCCTTTTCGAGGCGGCGACCCTGGTGGCCGCCGAGCCTCCCTCTCAGGTAGGTGGACCTGCTGCCCAGGACGGGAAGCATGTCGAAACCACCGCCGACGCACACCCAGCATCTCGCCCCCCTGGAGTCCGCGGTCCCGAAGGAGAGGACATCTCCCTCGCGCAGCGGCACACCCTCCCAGGAGGCAACGGCGCTGCCGTTGACCCTGGGGGAAAGATCGCCCCCGGTAACGCAGACCAGCCTCTCGGACCGGAAGACCAGTTCCGGCCCGGCGAGGGTTACCTCGAGGCCCGCCGCTTTCGGGTCGTTGCCGACCACCAGGTTGCCCGCCATGAGTGAATAGGGGTCGAGCGCCCCGGCCACGGGCATGCCGAAGGCCTGGAATCCGTGCCGCCCCAGGTCCTGGACGGAGGTCAGCAACCCCGGCGAGAGGACCTCCACGCTCAAGGTTAGACGCCCCTTTCGCCCCGGGCGATCTCTTCGAACTCCGCCGACGTGATCGGCACGAACTTTAAATCCATCCCCGCCTCGATGAGGAAGGGGAACTTTCGTCCCGGATCGAAGAGCGACAGGGGCGTGCGACCGATGATGTTCCATCCGCCGGGGCTGTCGATGGAATAGATCCCGGTCTGTTTTCCGGCGATCCCCACGCTCCCCGAGGGCACCAGGCTCCTCGGGCTTTCCAGCCG
>JAAYIZ010000292.1 GCA_012523215.1 Thermovirga sp. | reverse complement strand
CGAAGGGGGCTCCCTTGGTCGCTATAGAGATGAACGCCTCTTTGACAGTCTTGCCCTTGATCTTTGCAGGATCGGATGGGGGTCCTATTATTATGAAATCGTTGTACATGACCTCTCGACGGTTAACCCCGTAACCGTCCTGAACGAACTGCTTTTCCACGGCCGGGGCATGTACAAGAAGGACGTCGACATCGAGGTTTTTGCCCAATTCGAGAGCTTTCCCGGTCCCTACCGAAACCCACTGGAGTTCGATTCCCGTATCCTTGAGAAACTCCGGAGCCAGGTAATCGAGGAGCCCCGTATTATCAGTACTGGTCGTTGTGGCCATGCGCAATATCGGGGCGGAAAGAGCTGCTGAAACGGCGATTGAAAGAACAACGGTGGAAAAGAAAAGTATTCTCAGAAAGCGTTTCATCGGCATTACCTCCTGAAGTTGAATAGGAAAACCTTTCAGCGACAAAGAACCGTCTCCCCGCGTTGAGGGGAGACGGTTCTTGAGTTCGGCCTCTCCATCCTCCTTTCCAAACGCGGGAGGCGTCCCTGTTTCCGGGAACGCCCTTCGGCCCGCCGCCATGGGTGGATTCCTTTAGGCGGTAGGGCTCGGAGGTTTTATCATCGAAAATATACCATGTCCGGAAGAGAAGGTAAAGAGATGGAGTAGGCCCTTTTTGGGCATCAACGGTGAACGAGCGGGTCACGAGGCAAGACTTCCATGCCGGACTGAGGGAAGGCAACCGGTTGCTCGCTCGATGAAGGTGCTTCATGTCTCTAGGGCGTCCGAGAGGCATCCCCAGGTATCCAGGGTCGGGTACCGGGAGTTGGGAGGCATTCCAATTATGGGATCGCTCGAAAGATCCTCTAAAGAGGTTTCAATGGTCGGTTGAGTTTCAAGTTGAGAAACATGGGAAAAACCGCGGCACGTTTAGTGGATGCCCTCAGGCTCGCCGGACTGGTTTTCAGCCTTGCTTACCTGTCGACGATCATTTCCCATCCTGCAAAGGGATCTCACTGGCACCTTTCGAAGGAACAGCGAGCGGCGGCAGGCATCTCGGCCTTACAAGGCTTCCCGCCGGCATAGAGCCCAGGGAGATCATATCCTCCAGGCTCTGGGTTCGATCGGTCGAAAATGAGAGGCTTGGAGGGAGTTTTTCAATGAAAAGTGTGCTGATCACCTTTTTCGAAACCAGGCCGGCGGCCTTGTCGTGGAGGAGGCTCTTCCCGGCGTGGCGGAGATTTCAAGAATTCCCGGGGTTGGCGATTCTTTACGTTCACTGGTCCTGGAGGAGTCCCTTGTCCAGCGAAAATTCAGGCTGGATTTTCCCTTCTTCGACCCGGAAAACCTCCTGGCGTCACCTCATAACATCAACCTCTCGGAGGGTATCCTTACCGTGGCGGCGGGGATCGCTGAGAGGAACATCAAGGCTTTCCTGGAAGGGGAAGCGCAAAGGAGCGTCGCGGACAGGGAGGATTACCTGTTCCAGCAAAACCCGGACCGCTTCAAAGGCGTCACTTTTAATCTCCCCAAATTTCCCCCCTGTCGGCGACCTCGTAGAGGTAATCAAGGATCTTGGCGAAGAGGGGGTCGGTTTTGCGGGGCGGGTCTGTTCTGAGAAAGGTTCTCTCCCTGGAGATTCCGTTTTCCTTCCAGGATTTTCCGTTGGAGATGCAGTTCTGGGTGAAACCCTGCAGGTGGTCCAGCGCCTGGGCAAACCGGGATTCGGGGGTTT
>JAAYIZ010000291.1 GCA_012523215.1 Thermovirga sp. | reverse complement strand
GTTGACCAAGACAGGAGATTTGAAGGAACAGTGAATGAGAAGGAGGGGGTTTTTTGCCGACCATTAATCAACTGATTCGAAAGGGGCGCCAGGAAAAGAGAGGACGCTCCAAGGCGCCGGCTCTGCAGGGAAATCCGGCCAGAAGAGGTGTCTGCACCAGGGTTTATACCGTCACACCTAAGAAGCCTAATTCCGCCCTCAGGAAGGTCGCCAGGGTCCGCTTGACCAACGGCTTCGAGGTCACTTCCTATATACCTGGAGTGGGGCACAATCTCCAGGAACACTCCGTGGTGCTCGTAAGGGGTGGCCGGGTAAAGGACCTTCCCGGGGTTCGTTACCATATTGTTAGAGGTACCCTTGACTGCGGTGGCGTCGAGGGAAGGAGAAAGAGCCGCTCCAAGTACGGCGCGAGACGGCCCAAATAGGGCCGGTAGACAGGGAGAGTGTCTAGGATATGCCAAGAAAGGGACACGTTCGCATTCGCGAGATCGAGCCCGACCCCAGGTTCGGGGAAATCGATATAGCCAAATTCATCGCCGCCATCATGATCGACGGCAAGAAAAGCATCGCCGAGAAGATCATGTACGGAGCCCTTGACCTCGCTGCGAAAAGGGTGAGCATGGAACCCCTCGAGGTGTTTAACAAGGCCATGGAGAATGTTCGCCCCGTGGTCGAGGTCCGACCCAGGAGGGTAGGAGGAGCCACCTACCAGGTGCCCGTGGAAGTCCAGCCCAGGAGAGCCCAGGCGCTTGCCACCCGGTGGATACTTCAGTACGCCAGGGGTCGAAAGGGCGTTCCCATGGTAGAAAGGCTGGCCCGGGAGTTGACCGACGCATGCCGCGGTGAGGGTAGTTCCGTCAAAAAACGCGAGGACACCCACAGAATGGCCGAGGCCAACAGGGCCTTTGCCCATTACCGCTGGTAGTCGGCCTCAGGCTCCGCAGGCTCCGGGTCGAGAGACCCGGGTTCACCGCGGAACCAGGCGTGGAGAAGAGCAAATGAGCTCGATCGACCTCGAATCAATCAGGAACATTGGCATAGCGGCGCATATTGACGCGGGTAAGACCACGACCACGGAGAGGATCCTGTTCTTCACGGGCCGAAAACACAAGCTCGGTGAGGTCCATGAGGGCGCGGCCACCATGGACTGGATGGAACAGGAGAGGGAGCGGGGGATCACCATAACCTCCGCAGCCACGACCTGTCATTGGAAGGGTTTTAGCGTCAATATTATTGATACGCCCGGCCACGTGGATTTTACCGTCGAGGTTGAGAGGTCCATGAGGGTTTTGGACGGCGCCGTGGCGGTGTTCTGCGCCGTCGGGGGGGTAGAGCCCCAGTCCGAGACCGTGTGGAGGCAGGCCGACCGATACAGAGTGCCGAGGGTCGCCTTCGTCAACAAGATGGACAGGGTAGGGGCGGATTTCCACCAGGTGGTCGGCCAGATGAAGGAGCGTCTTGGGGCGAACGCTGTCCCGGTGCAGATCCCCATAGGTTCCGAGGATGCCTTCGGCGGCGTCGTCGACCTGGTGAGGGAAAAGGCCGTCATTTACGTGGAGGAGCTGGGTGTCGACCCCAGGGTCGTGGATATACCGGCCGAACTGGTCGAGGATGCCGCCCTGGGGAGGGAAGCCCTCGTGGAAGCCATGGCGG
>JAAYIZ010000290.1 GCA_012523215.1 Thermovirga sp. | reverse complement strand
TCCTGCCTCGTCGTTCTCGCTTCCCAATGGAGCCTGTCGTTGTCACCCGTCTCCAGGGCAATGGGTATTTCGGTCCAACCCCAGGGGGTAACCATGATGAACCTCAGTTCCACCCCGTGGGAGGCCAGAGCCCTGAAGTGTTGCACATAACGGACCACTTCTCCTATGACCCAACTGTCGCTGAGCATCCAGACCCGCCGGCAATGGTCCCTGCCAAAGAGAGCGGCATAATCGATGGCCATCCGCATACCTTCGTCGAAAGCAACCGGGCCAAAGCAAAGGGCTACGGCTTCCTCGTGCCCGGCGGGTTCGCTTGAAGCGGGCAGGATGTCGGCGAATTCGTCAACCCAGTCGAGCTGGGAGATCAGTGCTTCAGGGTCTCCCTGCTTCCTGTCCCCGAAACCGAAAAGGTAATCCTCGGCGGAGAGTTCGCCCTCACCGGAAAGAGCCGAAATCATCCATTCCTGGATTTGGGAAGCGAGTCTCTCGATATAGGGGGGAATGTCACCGCCGGTCATTGCCCTGAGTACATCCCCGACAGTCCATTCTCCGTACGGATCAAAACCTTCCCCTTCGTTGCTTCTTCTGTAATCATTGGCGCCCATGAAACACACCTCCCCCGGGCTTTCAAGTTTTCTGAGCATAGCACATTTTGAAGAAACGGACACGGGCGAATTCAGGTTGTCTTTAGCTTATAATAACCCCATAATCGAGAATATTGAAGGAAACGGGGTGGGTTTCGATGTTACCTTTCAGGATCATTCCCGAAAGAGCTCAATTGCTTCTGATCGATCTCCAGGAGAAAATGCTGCAGGCCGTGGCGAATTGTGAAAAGGTCACCCGAAACGCGGGTATCCTCCTGGAGGCCGCCAAGGTGATGGGCGTTCCCATTAAATTCACTGAACACTACCCCGGGGGGCTTGGCAAAACCGTCCCCCCGTTGATGGAGAAGATGCCCTCTGGCACCTCGCCCTTCGAGAAGATCCACTTTTCCTGCCTCGATGAAAAGGGTTTCGAGGAATTCTTGCACGAAGGCGGAAGGGATCAACTTATCGTGGCGGGGGTCGAGAGCCATATATGCGTTTTCGCTACCGTTATGGATCTTCTCGAAAAGGGTCACCCGGTGGCTGTCGCCGCCGATGCCTGTTCAAGCCGCGACCCGGATCACCATAGGATGGCCTGCGAGGCCATGACCGCGGCCGGGGCCCTGGTGGCGCCCGTGGAGACTTTGGCCTACCAGGTGATTCGACGGGCAGGCACGGAGCAGTTCAAAGCCATGCTTCCCTTTTTCAAGGCTTGACGGCCGAGGATCACCAAAGTCAGGGAGGGGAACCAATGCCGATTGACAGGACAAGAGCGATCGAACTGCACAGGAAAGCCAAGGGCAAGATCAAGATCTATCCCACCATCAACATTCATAACGAGGAAGAGATGGCCCTGGCGTATATTCCCGGGAGCGTACCGCCCGCTCTCGCCATACAGCAGGACGAAGGCATGAGCTTTGAGTACACCGGCAGGGGCAATCGGATCGCCGTCATTACCGACGGAAGCGCGGTCCTAGGTCTTGGAAACGTGGGACCCTACGCGGCCCTTCCGGTCATCGAGGGGAAATGCCTGCTCTTCAAGCTTTTCGGCGACGTAAACGCTTACCCCCTGTGCGTGGACTCCCAGGACTCGGAGGATATCCTCCATTTCTGCTCCCTCCTGGCCCCAACCCTCGGCGGGATCAACATCGAGGACATATCGAGCCCCAAGGCATTTTCCATTGTCCGCGAGTTGAGGACCAGGGTGAACATTCCCGTCCTTTGTGACGACCAGCACGGCACGGCGGTCATTGTGCTGGCGGGCATTTACAACGCCCTCGAGGTCCAGGGCAGGAAACTCCGGGATATGAAGATCGTGATAAACGGCGCCGGCTCCGCGGGACTGGCCACGGCGGAGCTGCTGCTCAGGGCCGGAGCGGAGGACCTGGTGGTGCTGAACAGCGCGGGGATCCTCGCCGAGGACAATCCCAGGATGAATCATATCCAAAAAGAGGTAGCGGAAAGGACAAACCCGGAAAAGGTTTCCGGCGGGCTCGACAAGGCCATGGAGGGGGCTAACATTTTCGTCGGCCTCTCCAAGGGAGGCGTACTCCCCCCGGAGTTCATACGTCGGATGTCCGGTGAAGCGGTGGTATTGGCCATGGCCCTTCCGGACCCCGAAATCCTTCCGGAAGAGGCGATCGCAGCGGGGGCCGCTATCGTCGCCACGGGGGGTCCAGGATATCAAAACGCCATGCCCAACTCCCTCTCCACACCGGGGATAATGCGAGGACTGCTCGATGTCAGGGCAACGGTGCTCAACCACGACATGCTGCTGGCGGCAGCCAGGGCCCTGGCTGATGTGGTGGACAGGCGCAGGCTGGGACCGGGAAAGATTATACCGGACATTTTCTGCGACGAGACGGCGCCGAGGGTCGCCGAGGCGGTCGGCCAGGCCGCGATCGCCGAGGGTTTTGCAAACAAGATCGTCCCCAAGGGGGAAATCTATAATAATTTGTGGCAAAATCTCTACGGCGAACAAATCACAAGATTTTAACGGATCCTGGGGCAAGGACCGATAGGTTTTTTATAGAGGCCTTTTGTTGATGGGAAACGGGGGGGCGGGTTCACCACCACCGCCGCGAAAATAGCAGCACGGTACCAATGAGGGTAACCCATAGGGAGTGCCGTTCGCTTTTCCAGAGAACGGCCCAGTTGAAGGGACCGCTTAGATCGGCCAGGGTAGGTTTCCTTAAGGGGAGAAACCTTCCCACCCTTTCGGAGTAACGGGTGAAACCATCGGGGAAACGCTTCCCGAGGTAGCTCTCCTCGTAGGGTATCACCAACACAACGTAAAGGGCTATGAAAACGGCAAAAAAAAGAAGGAACGCCGCAGGATTTCCCGTAAGGGGGCACCATCCCAGCCCGATCAGGGCATTGCCCAGGTAAAGTGGATTCCTGGCGAGGGAGTAGGGGCCCCAGGTGACGAGCCCCGCGGCGCCGACAATTTCGCCCCGATATTGCCCTATTGATCCCGCCGCCCAGAACCGGATCCCCTGTCCCAGCGCGACGGCGATCACTCCCGTTATGGGTGCCGGCGTGCGGTGCGGGATAAAAAAAAGGACCAAGAGAAAGAACAAGGTCCAAACCCCACCACGAAACCTGAAGGCGAGTGCTCTTATCTTTTCCTTGCTCATTTTTTACCTTGTTCCGTTCCTTCCTCTTCCGCACTTATATCCCCCGGTTTCAGCAAGTCATCAGCCATCCCCCAACCGAGCAACCTGACCGCGACGATACCACCCATCGCGATCGAAAGGTATTCCGTGAAAAAACGCCAGGTGATCGCCATGACTCCGGCGATATTCCACGGGACAAGGAGGCTGAAGATTGCCGCTCCCCCACCCTCGGCGACTCCGCTTGCTCCCGGGGTCGGCACGAAGTAGAGAATGAAAAGGAAGAGGGCCTGGGCCAGGAAAGCCTCGACGAAATGGACATCCAACCCGAGGGACCAAAT
>JAAYIZ010000289.1 GCA_012523215.1 Thermovirga sp. | reverse complement strand
TAAGCATCACGGACGTACTCCTCTCCAAGGTAGGCCTCGATGACTTTCTGGTTGGAACGGATCTCCTCGGGCCTGCCCTCGGCTATGGTCACACCGTAATCGAGGACCCAAATGTGCTCGCAGATCCCCATCACTACCCTCATGTCATGCTCTATCAGCAGTATGGTCAGGTTGAACCGGGTCCTGATATCCTTGACAAAACCCATAAGTTCCTGGGTCTCGTTGGGATTCATGCCGGCGGCCGGCTCATCCAGGAGAAGGAAGCTCGGGTCCGTAGCCAGGGCCCTGGCCAGCTCCAACCTCCGCTGGGCACCGTAGGGAAGGCCTCCCGATTCCTCATCGGCGAATTTTTTAAGCCCCACTGCATCGAGCAGGAAAAGGGCCTTTTCCCGCACTTCTCTCTCCTCTTTCCAGTAGGAAGGCAGGTTGAGCAGGGCGTGCCACCAGGTGGTGTTCTGGCGGACCCTCGCCCCCACCATGACATTCTGAATGACACTGGCCGTATGGAAAAGCCTGATGTTCTGGAAGGTCCTGGCTATCCCGGCGGAGCACACCTTGTGGGGAAGCCACCCGGTTATATCTTGCCCGTTGAAAAGGATACTCCCCTCGGTGGGCTTGTAAAAACCCGTCACCATGTTGAAGCAGGTAGTCTTTCCGGCACCGTTCGGTCCTATCAGGCCGACGATGCTTCCCCTGGGGATCCGCACGGAGAAGTCCCTGACGGCGACGAGTCCGCCGAAACGTATCGTGAGAGCCTCGGTCTCGAGGACCGCGTCATTGTTGGGCATCAGGCTTCACCCCTTCTCCCGAGGAGGTTGAAGAGCCAATTCCAGCTGAACTCCCGCCTGCCCATGATCCCCTGGTGCCTGAAAAGAATGATGAACAGGAGGGCCAGGGAGAACACCACCATGCGCATGCCCGGAATTCCCGGGACCGTCATGCCCGCGAAGGAGATCGGGTTCTCTACGAATCGAAGCCATTCGAGCAGGACGGTGATCACTATGCCAGCCAGGACCGTGCCGGTGATGGAGCCAAGTCCACCGGTCACCACGATCATCAGCACGTTGAAGGTCAGCGTAAAGATGAACATCCTGGGGTCAATGGTCGTGAGAAGGCTCGCCAGCAACGCCCCTCCAACCCCGGCGAAGAAGGCGCCTATCGTGAAGGAGGTCAGTCGGTACCGGAAGGTGTTTATCCCCATGGCCCGGGCCGCCACCTCGTCGTCCCTGATCGCCTTAAGGGCGTTGCCGAAGTTGCTCCGCACCAGGCGTATTATCACGAAGAGCGTCAGGAGGCACCAGCCATAGTTCCACCACAGGTTGGAATAGGAAGGTATGCCCTTCAGGCCCAGGGCACCGTTGGTGACGCGGGGCATATTGTTGGCCAGGACCCTTATGATCTCGGCAAAACCCAGGGTAGCTATCCCGAGATAGTCCCCGCCCAGTTTGAGGACGGGCAGACCAATCAGGAACCCGAAAAAGGCCGCCACCAGGCCGGCGATGATGACGGCGGCGAAAAAGGGCGCGTGCATCACCGAAAAGGGCCACATGGGGGCCTGGAGGAGGAACATGGTCTGCTTGTACGTGGCGGGCAGGATAAGGAGAGAACAGGTGTAGGCACCAATGGCCATGAAACCGGCGTGTCCCAGCGAGAAGAGCCCGGTGAATCCGTAGATGAGGTTCAGGCTCAAGGCAAGAATGATGTAGACCGCTATAAGGTTCATTATCTGGATCTTGTAACCGTCAAGGTTGCCCTTGGCCCAGAAAAGGCCGCCAACCAGCAGAAGAACCGCGATCCCATTGAGGGTGTAATTTCGTTTCCGTTTCAGGTCCATTACACTTTATCCTCCAGCTTCTCACCCATAAGTCCCGTAGGCATGATGAGAAGGATGATGATCAGAAGAATGAAGGCGAAGGCGTCTCTGAAACCAGCCAGGGAAGGCATAAAGGCCACGATCATTATTTCCATCAAACCGAGGGTCAGTCCTCCTATGACTGCTCCCTGTATGGAGCCTATGCCCCCGAAAACCGCCGCTATGAAGGCTTTAAAACCGGGTATGACGCCCATCACCGGTTGAAGTTGAGGGTACCTGAGGGCCCACATTATCCCCGAAGCGGCCGCCAGGGCGGAACCCATTCCGAAGGTGAGAGCTATTATCCTGTTCACCGGCACTCCCATGAGGCGGCTCGTCTCGATATCCCTGGAGATAGCCCTCATGCCTAGCCCGGGCTTGGTCTTGTACACAACATAAAGTAGTCCCATCATCAAAAGGAAGGACAACACCGGGACGACCAGGGTCAGTGGAAGGATCCTGATCTTACCGACGATTATCACCTTGACAAGCCACGATGGTCGCTGCACTTCCCTCGGTATTGCGGAGAAAACCACGATGGCGAAGTTCTGCAGAAAAAAGGAAACCCCGATAGCGCTTATCAGGGCTGAAATCCTGGGGGCGTCTCTCAAGGGTTTATAGGCCACCCTGTCAACGATGATGCCGGAAAAGGAGGTCACCACGATGGCTCCAATGACGGCGATAAACCAGGGAAGGCGGAAGAGGGTTACCCCCCAGAAAACGAAGTAGGCGCCCAACATGAAGATCTCGCCATGGGCGAAGTTGATCAGCCTCAGGATGCCGTAAACCATGGTGTAACCTATGGCAATAAGCGCATAGAGGCTTCCCAGGGTGAGTCCATTTAAAAGGTGCTGAACGAACATAGCCAGGCTCATAGGTGCCCCCCCTTGCGATCACGTAAAAGGCGGGGGAGGGAACTCTTTCCTCCCCCGCGCAAACCGCGACGGCTCTCCCGAGGAGAGCGGCTTCGATCGAACCTACAGTTCGGGAGTGATCGTTGCTATGTACTGCTTTTTGCCATCCTTGATCTGCACGATGCCGATTGGTTTCTCGGCATCGTGGGTCTCATTGATGGTGGTGAGCCCGGTCACGCCCTCGAAATCCCTGGTCGCCGCCAGTGCTGCAGTGACGGCTTCAGGGTCGGTGCTGCCGGCCCTTTCGATGGCGTCGGCGAGGATCATATAGGAGTCATAGCCCAGGGCGGCGTTGACGTTCGGATCATCGGAACGCTTGGCCAGCCAATTATCGGTGAAACGCCTGGCGACGGGGTTCATATCCTCCATCGAGGGATCATAGGGGAAGGTCGTATGGACGAACCCCTCGACAGCGTCGCCGCCAATCTCGACGATCTTCGGGTTGTCCATGGCATCCCCGCCCATGATCTGGAACTCCACGCCGAGTTCCTGGGCCTGCTTCATGATAATGGCGCCCTCCGCAAAGTAGGCTGGAATGAACATGATGTCGGGTTCCTTGCTGATGATCTCGGTCAATTGGGCGGTGAAGTCCTGGTCGCCCGAGTTGTAATTCAACTTGGCGACGATCTCTCCCTCGAGTTTGAGGAAGGACCTCTCAAAGAAGCCCGCGAGGCCCACAGCGTAGTCGTTGGCCACGTCGGTCAGCAGGGCCGCTTTCCTGGCCCCGATAACCTTGTAGGCATAAGTAGCGGCTCCGGCGCCCTGGAGGGGATCGATGAAGCAGACACGGAAGATGTACTTTTTACCCTCGGTGACGAGTGGGTTAGTGCAGGAGGTTCCGACCATCGGGATGCCGGCGCTTTCAGCCACTTCACCGCCTGCCATCGCCAGGGAGGAACCGTAGGAGCCGATGACGGCGATGACGTTATCCCTCTCGATGAGTCGCTTCACGGCATTGGCGGACTCCACCTTGTCGGACTTGTTATCCACGATGCTGAGCTCCACCTTCCTGCCGAGGACTTCGGGTTTCTCCTCGTGGGCCATCTTGACGCCGTCGAGTTCCAGTTGGCCGCCGAAGGCGTTTTGCCCGGTCAGGGGGAGGTAGACTCCTACATAGATAACTCCGCTCTCGACTGCCGCTTGCTCCTCTTCCGGCTCTTCCGCCGGCTCGGGTGCGGGCGCTTCCGCGGCGGGCTCAGGGGCTGGAGCCTCGGGGGCCTTCTGGCCCTGGATCATCATGAACCCTATGACCGCAATAACCACGATCACACCCAATACAAGACCTTTTTTCACTTAAGCTCACCTCCAGATGTAATGTCACCGTACGACCAATTCTACACGATTCCACCTTTCAGGGCACCAAAAGGCCCCTCGTTACAGGGTCAACCACCTCTCTTCCCACAAAAGGCCGCTCCCGGACAAAGGGACAACAACCCCTCCGGCAGCGGGTAAAATCTTGACGAAAATCCTTGCGCTTGATGCGATCATTATACTCTATCAAAGGAATAATGCATCGGGAAGGTTGACTTTCAATTTCTTTGCCATGGAGCACCTCAACGGTACCCGTTCCTTTCATCGCGGAGCCTGGAGATCTCCTCGACGAAACTGGAAATATCGGTGAATTCCCTGTAGACCGAGGCAAACCTCACGTAGGCCACCTTGTGGATATTCCTCAGTTCCTCCATGGCCAGGGATCCCACGGCCAAACTCGAGACCTCCCCTTGTCCTGTCCCTCTCAGGGCTTCCTCTATCCTGGAAACGGCCTCCTCGATCTGCTCCAGGGGGATGGGCAGCTTTTCACAGGCCTTGGCAAGCCCCTTGAGCAGCTTTTCCCTGTCGAAAACTTCCCTCTGGCCGCTCTTCTTGACTATCCAAAGCACGGGGCGGTCCTCAAATCTTTCATAGGTGGTGAAACGATACTGGCACCCGGGGCACTCCCTGCGCCTGCGGATAACCCTTCCCTCGCCCGCCGTCCTGGTTTCGAGAACCCTGGTCTCCATCAGGCCGCACTTGGGACAACGCATGGCTTGGCCCCCTTGTATCCCTGATTTTTCATTTTAACACGATGATTCGAGGATCTTCGTTTAAAAAAAGGCCCCGCTCTGAACGGGGCCCCTTGATCCGCAGGTCGGACAATCCCGAATGTACCCGGTCTTTTAATTGTATCTAGGCGCCGGCGGTTAAAGCCTTCCCCTTTTTCCGAGGGGTTCTACCATCGGGGAAGGACTCCCACGCTATTTTCTTCTGCGTTTTCTTGAAGCGTCCTCTCTCTTTCTCTTTTTGGCTTCGCTGGGTTTTTCATAGTGCTTCCGCCTGCGCGCCTCGCGCAGGATGCCTCCCTTGGATACCTCTCGCTTGAAGCGCT
>JAAYIZ010000288.1 GCA_012523215.1 Thermovirga sp. | reverse complement strand
TGCGGGGTGAAAGCCCCTCCTTCTGGATGAAGGAGAAGGCCGCCAAGTTGGCAGCAAGGGGGCAGGGGCTCACCGAAGCCAGCACACCCAGCCATAGGGCGGAAAGGGCCGTCAGTATGCTCATTGGGTCTCACCCTTTGATGTGAAGGAGTCTATCTCCCGAAGCATGTAGCCCCTGAAAGCCTCCGGATCCCCGGCCAGATCCCAGACGCCGGTCAGGTTTTCCCATCGGTATATCCTGCCTTCCGACTCCTGGGCCAGGACGACGGAGGTGGAGAAGAGTCCCAGTTCCAGGACATACCTTTCGTTTCCCTTTTCCTCCACGTTGACATCCCGAAAGGAAAAGGGCGACATCTTTTCAGGGTCGGATTTCAACAGGTCCAGCGTCATACCCCTGATTTTGTCGCACACGGAACAGGGGGTGTTCCCCTCGAAGAAGTAAATGACCAGTTCAGCGAAGCCGCGGGGTGATACGGCCTCGCCCGCGGTGACAGCCCCGCCGCCGCCATTGCCTCCGCATGCGAGGTCGCCGTAAATGTCAAAACCCGCGCGGGCCAGGCCCGCAAAGGCCAGGAAAAGTACCAGGTAGCCGGCAATTTTTTTGTAGTTCATGGTCCCTCCAGGTTTGGACGAAAGGGTGATGTCCACTTGCGATAAATATACCATGAAGGGTATAATTATCGCAAGAGTCGGACTGGTAGCGCGCATAGGGGAGGTCGCTTTTGATGAAAAATAATGGAAACGACGGGAAGATCGGTAAGAACGATAAGAACGGCAAAGAAAAGACTACCCTGAGAATAACCGGGATGACCTGCGCTGCCTGCTCCGGCGCCGTTGAAAGGTCACTGCGAAAGGTGGAGGGGGTCGACTTCGCGGCGGTCAATCTCGCGACGGAGACCGCCCTCGTCGTGCACGATGAGAAGGTGGCCCGGGAAGATCTGCAAAAAGCGGTCGAAAGGGTGGGCTATGGCACCTCCGATGAACCGCCCGAGGAGATCGACAGGATCAGGTACCTCAGTTCAAGGAGGAACCTGTTCCAGGCCCTGGTGGTGACCGTCCCCCTGATGGTCCTGATGCTCTTTCACATGGCTGGATTCCACCTGCCCTGGTTCCCCGCCCTTGAACTGGTCGCGGCCGGTTTCGTCGTCTTCTACGTGGGGAGGGGAAGCATAAAGGGAGCCTGGATAGCCGTGACCCACTTCCATACGAACATGGATACCCTCATCTCGCTGGGCGCGGCTTCCGCGTGGGCCACGACGCTACTGTACATCCTGGGGATTCCCATCGCCTCCTTTGGAAGCATCGGCGCTATGATCGTCGCCCTCCACATTTCGGGAAGGTTCATCGAATCCTCCCTGAGGGACAAGGCGGCCAAGGAGATCAAGAATCTCCTCAAATTGAGGGCCGTCGAAGCTAGGGCCCTCATCGATGGCAAGGAGGTACGGGTACCCATTGAAGCCGTCACGAAGGGGATGACCATCAAGGTAGGGCCCGGCGACAGGGTGCCCGTCGATGGCGAGATCCTCTCGGGGCGCTCCTCCGTTGACGAATCGATGATCACCGGTGAACCCATCCCAGTCCTGAAGGAAAAGGGGGCATCCGTCACGGGAGGGTCCTCAAACCTGACCGGCGAGATGATCATCACCGTGACCAGGACCGGGGAGGATACATTTCTTTCGAAAATGGTTTCCCTCGTCCAGGAGGCCCAGGGTTCCAAGATACCGATCCAGGCGTTGGCCGATGCAGTCACGAGGGTGTTTGTCCCCGTCGTGACTCTTCTTGCCCTATCCGCCGGGGTCCTGTGGTTTCTTTACTTCGACCGGTTCTACCCCTTCGTGTCTTCGGCCAGGGTTTACCTGCCCTGGGTCTTGGAGACGGAAAGCAGGCTCTCCTTTGCGGTTTTCGTCTTCGTGGCCACCATGGTCATAGCCTGTCCCTGCGCGCTGGGCCTGGCGACGCCGATGGCGCTCGTAGCAGGGACGGGCCTCGCGACGAAGCGAGGCCTGCTGATCAGGAACGCCGAGGCCATCCAGACGACCAAGGACATCGGCGTTGTGCTGATGGACAAGACGGGTACCCTGACGGAGGGGAACCCGTCGGTCACCTTTCATAACCTGTCCCCCGACGACCTCGCCGCCGCCGCAGCGATCGAGAAAAGTTCGGGTCATCCGCTGGCCAAGGCGATTACGGCTTCCGCCGGTGAAGACCTCCCTTCCGTGGAAAATGTCCAAGAGGTCGCCGGCAAGGGGGTCACCGGGTTGGTCGGGGGCATCAGGTACGAGGTAGGCAAACCGGACTCCTACGATGGCTATTCGGGGTACCTCGAAGCCGGCAAGACCGTGGTGGAGGTCGATAGGGAAGGGGTCGGTGCGGGTTTCTTCGCCATAGAGGACAGGATCAGGGATGATTCATCTTCCGCTGTAGAAGGGATGAAGGCCCTGGGGCTCCTGCCGGTCATGGTGACCGGCGACAACGAGGCCACCGCAAGGGCGGTGGCTCGACAGGTGGGTATCACCGAAGTCCTTTCCGGTGTGAGACCCGAGGATAAACTTGACATCGTCAGGACCTACCAGGCGGAGGGGAAAAAGGTGCTCATGATTGGGGACGGCATCAACGATGCGGCGGCTCTCAAGGGTGCCGATATCGGGATGGCCATCGGGTCCGGTATGGATCTCGCGATCGACAGCGCCGACATAGTGGTCATGAGCGGCGGCATATCGAAGGCCCTGGAGAGCATCAGGATATCGGAACGGACCTTCAAGGTGATAACCAGGAACCTT
Source organism: Thermovirga sp. (assembly GCA_012523215.1). NCBI lineage: Bacteria > Thermotogati > Synergistota > Synergistia > Synergistales > Thermovirgaceae > Thermovirga > Thermovirga sp. The sequence goes on along the minus strand of JAAYIZ010000288.1, from coordinate 233 downwards.
TTCTGGGCTTTCCTGTACAATATCATAGCCATACCGGTGGCCATGGCCGGGATTCTCCACCCCGCCATCGCCGAAACCGCCATGGCCTTCAGTTCGATATCGGTGGTGTTGAATTCACTGACCATAAGGAAGGGGGAAATCTGAATGAGCAAGGAGTATTCCTACAGGGTACCGGATATGTCGTGCGGTCACTGCGTCAAGAGGATAACCGGGGTCCTGGAGTCGATGGGAGT
>JAAYIZ010000287.1 GCA_012523215.1 Thermovirga sp. | reverse complement strand
GCGCGCTCCCAGTTTATCCCCCTGGAAGGTTTGATGTCCACCACCGGCGTCCCGTCCACCGCGTCAAGGCCCTCCACCACCAGGACAGGCCCCCTTATACCTTTCAAAAGGACAAGGCTGGCGCCGATATGGTTGGGCCTGTTCGGGCTGCAGGTCGAGAACACCCCCCGGAGTGGGTTCATGGCATCCCCCCTGGGGTGGACTTTCATGGGAAAACCGCGGCAAAGGTGAAACCGGAAAAGAACGAGGAGCCTTTCGCCTTCTTCCAACCCTTCCAGGGCCTCTTCGAATTCAGGCATCAGTTCAATCCTAGAATCGACTCCATGGAATCTCTCCGGCGGCACGGGCACCTTGAAGGGTGAACGCACGTAACCCACGGGGTAAAGGGGGTACCCGTTCATCGGCCAGCATCTTCCAGGAAGGATGCCACATCCTGGAATGCTCCCCTCACCGATGGGGTCGCGAAGGGCCGTGTCGCGAAATCCGTTTTGATCATGCAACCGTCCTTTCCCGGGACAATCCGGAAAAAGAAGGACTGTTCAAAACCCTCATCAGAGGTAAAGGTTTCCACCAGGATAACCCCCGAAGGATTGGCGAAGCAGTCCCTAAAGATCCAACGGGCTTCTCTTTGTCCCGCCGTTATTCCCACCAGCGGGACCAGTTCGGCCAAGTCAGGACAAGGCCTCCCCAAAGCCTTGTGCAATTCGATCACTCCCCTTTCCGGGATTCCCTTCCCGAAGGGCTTCTCCTTTCTGAACCGCATAAGAAAAATCCTCTTACCGGCTTCCAGCCATTTTTTTTCGTACTTGGTACGCCTCCTCCTTGAAGAATCCGATTCGAAAAAATCCATTACGATGGCAGGATGGGATGGGATGGTCATTGCCGCCTCCCGGGCGTATTGTTCATCATCGGTCGCCAGTTCGAAGAAACCTCCGATCTTGAGGACACCCGCCAGGCTGTTTACAAAATGCTTCGAAGTTACCCTCCTCTTTGCGTGCCTGCTCTTCGGCCAAGGGCAGGGGAAGTTCATGAAAATCGCATCCACCCCTTCTTCGGGGAAGCATTCGTTCAAAAGGAAACGGGCATCCCCGAAGAGGAGGCGAACGTTGCCGATTGAGGATCGCTTCGCCCGTTTTGCGGCCTTCATGATGCAATTGCGGGAAACCTCGATGCCGTAAAAAAGACCGTCGGGCCTTTCGGAGGCCATGCGCTGTAAGAACTCGCCGTTGCCGAATCCGATCTCGACCGCACAATAAGGGGCTTCTTCGCCGAAGGCCATCGAGACCAGGCAACCGGGGCCTCTTTTTAAGAGGATATCTCCCAGAGGGATCAAAACAGGCACATCCTTTCGCGAAAAAGGGCGGTGGCAGTTTAAAAAATTTCTGCAGGCTTGACACCAGGTTGCGCCTACATACAATATACATGCAATGTACAGATAATTCTGAAGAGCCTATTCCACGCGATGATTCCTTAGAATCATTTTTCTTGGAGATTCAGCGCTTTATCCGCTTTTCCTTGTTACCAGGGAGTGGAACCTCTCAACGGGGGAAGTGATTCCCTCTCCCTGTTATTATTTTAGGCGTCTTTGGAATTACCCGCAATTAACCGTTCAACGCATCTTCCAAGAAGGAGGGGTACTAATGTCAGAAGTCATCGAAGTTCGATGGCACGGAAGGGGAGGACAGGGAGCAAAGACGGGGTCAGCCATCCTCGCCGAAGTACTTTTCGAGGCCGGCAAGCACACCCAGTCCTTCCCCGAGTACGGAGCAGAGCGTCAGGGAGCGCCCATGAAAGCCTTCAACCGGGTGGGGGACGAACCCATCAGGGACCGATCCGGAGTCCTCACGCCGGACGTCGTGGTCCTGATCGATCCCACGCTGATCGATGCGGTCAAACCTACCGAGGGCGGCAAGGATACCACCCTGTACCTGATCAACTCACCGGAATCGCCCGCGGAGCTCAAGAAGAAACTGAAGCTGAAGGATTCGACAAAGGTCATGGCCGTCGACGCAACCAAGATCACCCTCGAGGAATTTGGCCAGAACCGGCCTAACACCCCCATCCTTGGAGCACTGGCTCATTTTTTCAAGGATGTTCCTCTTGAGGCGTTTATCGACCACTTCACCCATAAAATGGGGGCAAAACTATCGGAGAAGATCCTCAAGGCCAACCAGAATTCTATCCGACGCGGATACGAGGAGGTGCAGCAGGGATGAGTTCGTTAAAGGGCTGGAAAGATCTGCCTCTCGCGACAACGGTGCCGGCTTCGACTTCCGAGAAGGTC
>JAAYIZ010000286.1 GCA_012523215.1 Thermovirga sp. | reverse complement strand
GGAGTACGCTAACCCCGTCCGCGACGGCGATGGACGAGCGGTGGCGATCGTAGGCGGCGGCCCCGCCGGTATCGAGGCCGCCCTTGTCCTCAAGGAGCGCGGGTTCGCCCCGGTGATCTTCGACAGCAGCGCTCGCCTGGGCGGCTCCCTCAACACTGCGGACAAGGGGTACGGCAAGGACAAGATAACGAGTTACGTCGGCTCGCTGACCGCCCGTGTCGAAAGCGAGGGCATAGAGGTCCGGCTTGGGCGGGAGGTCACCCCCGAGGACGTCGGGGGGCTGGACCCCTGCGGCGTCTTCCTGGCGTGCGGTGGGGAACCCTGCATCCCGCCGGTCCCCGGAACGGATCTTGACTTCGTCTGCACCGCCGAGGATGTGTTGCTGGGGCGTGCCTGTCCGGAGGGGAGGGTCGTAGTGGTAGGGTCGGGCATGACCGGGCTTGAGACGGCTGAGACGCTGGCACTCAAGGGATGCGGGGTCACCATGGTGGAGATGCTAGGCGAGGTCGGCCCGGGCATGTACTACCTCGTGGTGTTGGACGTGATGAACCGCATCAATCCCCACGACCCCGTGGTATTGACCGGTCACAGGCTGGAGCGGATCGTCCCCGGCGGCGTGGAGCTTTCACGACTGTCGGACGGTGAGAAGGTAGCGGTGCAGGCGGACAGCGTTGTGCTGGCGGTAGGTGTCGCCCCGCGCAAGGGCGTGACGGAGCTATTCAAGGCCGCCTTTCCCGACGCCGTGGTCATTGGCGACGCTAGGTGCTGCGGGCGCATACTCGAGGCCACGCAGGACGCCCGCGGAAGGGCCTTCACGTTCCAACCGCGAGCCCCAAGGAGAGGAGAGGTTCAGCATGGATAGGGGATACAAGATCCCGGAAGAAGAACTAGGGAACTTCATGAAAGGCGGCGCCATGAACGACCAGTACGGCATCCAGCTCTTCTTCAACACGGACCCGAAAAGGGCGAAGGAGCTGCTGCCGCCGCCCCTGGTGCCAGCCGACCCGGCCAACCCGATGTGCTACATCTACGTCGTGAACATCCGCCAGCCCACCTTCTCCCCATGGTACATGGAGGGTGGCCTCGGGATAATGGCGCGGCTGGGAGATTACGTGGGCGTCTACTTCCTAGGCCTGATGCTGAGCGGACCGGGCGCCCTGATGGGGGTGTTCTCCGGGCGCGAGACGTCGGGGCTCGCCAAGAAACTGTGCGAAAGGATCCTCGTCGAGAGGACGGGCGACGTGGGAAGGTGCCTCATCAGGCGCGACGGCGTGGACCTCCTGGACGTGAAGTTAAAGATGGGCTCCTACAACCTGAAAGGTCACAGGATGGAGCAGGAGGGGTGCTCGCGGGAGAAGCCGGCGACCACAGGCGGTGGGTGCCTCAACCACGTCTACAACGTGGAACAGGGGGCGTTCACCAACCTGAGGATGACCTTCTACAACAGCCCGACCCGCTACTACTCCTGGGATCCAGCCGAGGCCGAGGTATCCCTGGCCTCCTCGATCAACGACAGGTGGGGGGAGCTGCCCGTGACCAACGTGATCGGCGCCGGCTGGATGGTCAGCGACAACTGGGTCATAAGCCAGGAGAAGATCTACGAATACACCGACGAAAAAGAGTTGAACCAGGCGATGTGCCTGCTGTTGCCGGGCCGTTACGACCGCTGCACTTTCCTGAGGGACCACCAGTCCTACGAATAGACAAGAAAGGCGGGATGCACCGATGGAGTTAGACAAAAGCTACTACAAAGGCAAGACCGCCGTCGTCACCGGGGCGGCGTCGGGCATAGGGCTGGCCCTCATTGAGGAGCTGCTGGCCTACGGGGCGGAGAAGGTCGTGCTCGCGGACTTTAACGCCGTGAACCTGAAAAAGCATACCGACCGTCTTTCGGCCGAAT
>JAAYIZ010000285.1 GCA_012523215.1 Thermovirga sp. | reverse complement strand
CCCGGGTCTTACGAGCAGGGGTGGAAGAAGTACATGGCGGCGGCCGTGAAGAAGGCCGTCTCCATCCCCGTGATAACCGTGAGCAACATCAAGGACCCCTGGATGGCGGAGGCCCTGCTTGAGGATGGAGTCTGCGACTTCGCGGGGGTCGGCCGCGCCCTGCTGGCGGACCCGGAATGGGCCGCCAAGACCTTCTCCGGCAGTGAGAGCGTCATCCGAAGGTGTATAGGCTGCCTCAGCTGCTTCGCTGAGATCGCCAACCTCAGGCAGGTGCGGTGCGCGGTGAACCCGAAGACCGGTCGTGAGCGCGAGTACCTGTACCCACTCCGCGACGGCGAGGGGCGCGCCGTTGCCGTGATCGGCGGTGGCCCCGCCGGGATCGAGGCCGCCCTTGTCCTCAAGGAGCGCGGATTCGCCCCGGTCATATTCGACGGCGGGGAGCGGCTGGGCGGGACCCTGAACACCGCCGACAGGGGTTACGGCAAGGACAAGATCACAAAATACGTCGACTCCCTGATCGCCCGTGTCGAAAGCGAGGGCATAGAGGTCCGGCTGGGGCGAGAGGTCACCCCCGAGGACGTCGGGGGGCTGGACCCCTGCGGCGTCTTCCTGGCGTGCGGCGGGGAACCTTGCATCCCGCCCGTCCCCGGAACGGACCTTGACTGCGTCTGCACCGCGGAGGACGTGTTGCTGGGACGTGCCTGTCCGGAGGGGAGGATCGTAGTAGTAGGGTCGGGCATGACCGGGCTCGAGACGGCGGAGACGCTGGCCCTCAAGGGGTGCGGGGTCACCATGGTGGAGATGCTCGGCGAGGTCGGCCCGGGCATGTACTACCTCGTGGTGTTGGACGTGATGAGCCGCATCGGGCCCCACGACCCCGTGATACTGACCGGTCACAGGCTGGAGCGGATCGTCCCCGGCGGCGTGGAGCTTTCGCGGCTGTCGGACGGAGAGAAGGTAGCGGTGCAGGCAGACAGCGTTGTGCTGGCGGTAGGGGTCGCCCCGCGCAGGGGCGTGACGGAGCTCTTCAAGGCCGCCTTTCCCGACGCCGTGGTCATAGGCGACGCCAGGTGCTGCGGGCGCATACTCGAGGCGACGCAGGACGCGCGCGGCAGGGCGTTCACGTTTGAACCGCAAGCATAGACGAAAGGAGAGTTTATTATGGACAGAGGCTACCAGATTCCGGAGGAAAAAATCGAGGACTTCATGAAGGATGGCGCGATGAACGACCAGTACGGCATCCAGCTTTTTTTCAACACCGACCCGAAAAGGGCGCAGGAACTGCTGCCGCCGCCCCTGGTGCCGGCGGACCCTTCAAACCCGATGGCATACGCCTACATCGTGAACATCCGCCAGCCCACCTTCTCTCCATGGTACATGGAGGGAGGGCTCGGGATAATGGCGCGCCTAGGAGATTACGAGGGCGTCTACTTCCTGGGGCTGATGCTGAGCGGCCCCGGCTCACTGATGGGAGCCTTCTCCGGGCGCGAGGGGTCCGGGCTTGCCAAGAAGCTGTGCGAAAGGATCCTCGTCGAGAGGACGGGCGACGAGGGAAGATGCCTCATACGTCGCGGCGGGGTCGATCTGATAGACGTGAAACTGAAGATAGGATCCTACAACCAGAAAGGCTTCAGGATGGAGCAGGAGGGGTGCTCAAGGGAGAGACCGGCAGTTATCGGCGGCGGTTGCCTCAACCACAGGTACGATATAGAGCACGGAGGCTTCGCGAATCTCAGGGTGATCAACTACGACAGCCCCAGCCGCATCTACTCATGGGAACCTGCAACGGCGGAGATGTCGCTGGCCTCCTCCGTAGACGACAGGTGGGGGGAACTGCCTGTGACCAACGTTATCGGAGCGGGCTGGATGGTCAGCGACAACTGGGTCACAAGTCAGAAGAAGATCTACGACTACACGGACGAGCAGGAAATCCGGCGGGCCGTGTCTCTTCTGCTTCCGGGCCGCTACGATCGTTGCACGTTCCTAAAGGACCACCAGTCCTACGAATAGACAAGAAAGGCGGGATGCACCGATGGAATTAGATAAAGGCTACTACAAAGGCAAGACCGCCGTCGTCACAGGGGCGGCGTCGGGCATAGGGCTGGCCCTCATTGAGGAGCTGCTGGCCTACGGGGCGGAGAAGGTCGTGCTCGCGGACTTTAACGCCGTGAACCTGAAAAAGCATACCGACCGTCTTTCGGCCGAAT